>NZ_QHHV01000104.1:0-123645 GCF_003947245.1 Actinoplanes sp. ATCC 53533
CTCCTCGACTCGGTCAGCCGGTCCCTGCCCAAGGTCGCCGAACACCTCGACGACGCCCGCGCCGATCTGCTCGCCTTCACCGGCTTCCCACAGCAGATCTGGCGCCAGATCTGGTCGAACAACCCCAACGAACGCCTCAACAAGGAGATCCGCCGCCGCACCGACGTCGTCGGGATCTTCCCCGACCGCGACGCGATCATCCGCCTCGTCGGCGCTGTCCTGGCCGAACAACACGACGAATGGACCGAAGGCCGCCGTTACTTCGCTCTCGACGTCCTCGACCGCGCCCGCACCACACCCACCACCATCGTGTCCACCGCGACCGCCCAGGAACTTCAACTGGAGCCAGCAGCATGACCCACCCGACCGGCGAGCACACCATCCCTGACCCGGCCGAACGCGCCGCCCTCAACACCGCTCTGATCAACGACAACATCGAAACCGGCTGGTGGGACGACCAAGGCCGGCCCGCACCCTGGCCCGACGACATCGACCAATGGCAACCCGCCACCGGTGAACCCATCACCGGCGAACCCGGTCAACCCCTCTTCTAACCAAGATCAAATCGGAAGATCACCCAATACACCACATCCAGGGACTTGACCGATGGGTGGCGGAGTCCATCTCCCCGGCCGGCCGGGGAGATGAGATGGCAGGAAACACGTACTACGCAGCGTCGGCTGAGGAACAACTCCGCGATGCGCAGCGCGCACTCGATACGCACGTCATGTCCAGTGCCACGGGCCGTTGCCTGGAGTGCGGCACCTTGGGTCCGTGCTGGCGACGGGAAAGCGCCGTCGTGCTCTTCTCCCGGGCCCTGCGGCTTCCGACTCGTCAGCCTGGGGCCAGTCAGCCGGAGTTGATCAATGCTCGACGGATGCCCGCCGCGCGGCTTCCGCTCGCGGTTTAGTGGTGCTCGGATGTCGGAGCCGGCGGCCGGGCACATGCCATCGCGGCCCGACTGGAGCTGCAAGGCGCCGGGTTGCGCAGAGCCATGGCCTTGCTCGACGCAGCGCGCGGAACTGCTGAGGACGTACCGACAAGCGCGTTCCCCGCTACGGATCTACATGGCCTCCTACATGTACGACGCGATCGAGGATGCCCTTCGGTATCCCACGGTGGACGACATCGACCTTTGGCCCCGGTTCATGGGTTGGGTGTGACGGGAGCCAGCCGCCTCAAACGGAAGGGAACAACTCGCGATGATGCGGGACGAGCTGTTGCAACGGATCGCGGCTCTGCCGGCGGACTCCGACGTGGGCGTGCAGATCGGCGACGATCACCTCGACATCGCGGAGGTCATCCGGTGGGGTAACGGCACGTTCGGCGCGCTTCGATGTCATTCCAGCGATCTGCACGACATGGTGGTGGCGTGGGAGTTGCCCCAGGACTTGCGCGAGCGACTCCTGCCCGGCGGCGCCTCGACCACGAAGGTTCGCAACGCGGAATGACCAGCGGTCCCGACCTTGCGGTGCCATCGCATGGAGCGTTCGGGCAACCAAGACCGGCGATCAGTGCTGCGGCGAGCGTAGCCCTGCTCGTAAGCTGGCGTGGAGCTGGAACGGGCTGTTCGAATCGTGAGGAGTGACGAGCGATCAAGCGCGGACTGTACCTGACGCCGTTCGACCGGCCGGCTGATCCGCGGCTCCTGGCCGCGCCTCCGCGGTTCGGGCCGATGGTCACTCTGCCGGCCAGCTTCGAGCCGCAGCCGCCGGAAGATGTGGTGCGTGAGGCCATCGGGGCCGGCCGGTGACCGGCGGCCCGGTTGATTTCGACGCCGAGCTGATCAGGTACGGCGCCGTGCTGCGCCGATCCTGGGCGGTCCAGCCCCACGACCGCATCCTCGACGTCGGTTGCGGCGCCGGGCAGACGACCCGGGCGGCTGCGGGCATGGCCGCGGCGGGGAGTGTGCTCGGCGTCGACGTGTCCGCAACCGCCATCGAGCGGGCCCGCATGATCGCGCGGGCCGAGGGGCCGCACAACGTCAGCTTCGAGCACGCCGACGCGCAGGAACACGGCTTCGCGCCGGGCTCCTTCGATCTGGCGATCAGCCGGTTCGGCACGATGTTCTTCGACGACCCGGTCGCCGCCTTCGGCAACATCGGCCGGGCGCTGCGCCCGGCCGGACGCCTCGTGATGGTGGTCTGGCAGGCCCACGACCGGAACGAGTGGGACGTCGCCATCCGCCAGGCGCTCGCCGGATCCGACGGGCCGGCGGCGGTCGCCGGCGCCCGGCCGGATCCGTTCTCGCTCGCCGATCCGACGACCGTGGAGGGGATCCTGCTGGCCGCGGGGTTCGCCGAGATCAGCTTCACCGACGTCCACGAACCGGTCTACTACGGTCCGGATGCCACTGCCGCCCTCGCCTGGGTTCGCCGCTTCGCGAGCACGGACGCATTGCTCAAGCGGCTCGATCCTGCCGGCGCCGCTCGTGCCCTCGCCCGGCTGCACGACACCATCGCCGCGCGCGTGACTGACGAGGGCGTCTGGTTCGAATCCCGGGCCTGGATCGTCGCCGCGCGTCGCCGGTGAGCGCGGGCGGTACGAGCTTCCAGCGGCACCGCCACCTGGGCTGAAGGCCGTCCGACCGTGATCGAGTGATGAGTTGTCGCGCCCGCACCCGTCATACCTACGACGGGACATGACGAGACGGAAGGATGACGTGATGGATGCGGATACGCGGCCGGAGGAACTGGGCGTGAGCGGGCTGGGCGTGAGCGGGCTGGGCGGCAGCGGGCTGGGCGGCAGCGGGCTGGGCGAGGTCGACGAGCCGGCGTTCTCGGGGCTGGCGGAGCGGCACCGTCGGGAGTTGCACGTGCACTGCTACCGGATGCTCGGGTCGTTCGAGGACGCCGAGGACACCGTGCAGGAGACGTTCCTGCGTGCCTGGCGGCGGCGGGAGACCTTCGAGGGGCGGTCGACGTTCCGGGGCCTGGCTCTACCGGATCGCCACCAACGCCTGCCTGGACCTGCTCGCCAAGTGCCGCCCGGAGCCCGCGACCGGCGGTGAGGTGCTGTGGCTGCAGCCCTACCCGGACCGGCTGCTCGACGAGCTGCCCGCGGGCGGCGCGGACGAGCCGGAGACCGTCGCCGTCGCGCGGGAGACGATCGAGCTGGCCTACCTGGTCGCCGTCCAGCATCTCGCGCCGCGCCCGCGGGCCGTGCTGATCCTGCGGGACGTGCTCGGCTGGCCGGCGAAGGACGTCGCGGAGCTCCTCGGGGACTCCGTCAACTCCGTGAACAGCGCGCTGCAGCGGGCCCGCGCCGGCATGCGGGAGCACCTGCCCGCCGAGCGGCAGGACTGGACCGGCGGCGAGGAGGACGCCGGGACGCGCGAGCTGGTGCGCCGTTTCACCGAGGCCAGCGTGGCCACGGACATCGACGGGCTCGCCGCGATGCTGCGCGACGACGTCCGCTGCTCGATGCCACCCACGCCGGGCCTGCACATCGGCCGCGACACGGTGGTCAACGACTGGGTCGAGAGCGGCTTCGTGGGCATGACGGGCCTGCGCGCGGTCCCCACCGCCGTGAACCGGCAGCCCGCCGTCGCCTTCTACCACTGGCGGCAGCAGGAGGGCGCGTACCTGCCGCTGACGATCGACGTCCTGCGCGTCACCGGCGGGAAGATCACCGAGATCGTCACGTTCCACGACGACCAGTTCCCGCGGCTCGGGCTGCCGGAGCGCCTGCCGGCGGACGGCACGGAGTAGTCCCGGTGCGGACGCTCGCACTGCGCGGTGGCGCGCGTGCCGAGGTCGTCGCGGCGGAGTGGGACGACGCGTTCGGCGTCGTCACCCACGGGCGGGTGCAGCTGGAGCTGCGCGACGGCGAGCCCGGGCCGGTGCTCGGCCGCGACGCCGGGTTCTGGCTGCGCGGCACCGGCGTGCGCGCCCTGCGCAACCCCGGCCGTCGCACGGCGAGGGTGCGCATCGTCACGCCCAGGGCCGGGACCGACACATGCCAGTCAACACTTCCCTGGAGGAACGACATGAACAGCTTGAATGACGCCGGCGTCGTCGCAGGCCCGGCATCGGGCCGGACGACCCACCGACTTCGCGGGCTCGCCGGCATCGGCCTCATCGCCATGCTCGCGGCGGTGGTGGCCACCACCCTCGCCGCCGCGCTTGCCCGGGCCGTCGGCGTCGACTTCGAGGTGCCCGATGGTGGCGAGACGATTCCGCTGTCCGGCTTCGCCGTGGTGACCGGCTTCTTCTCGGTCGTGGGTATCGTCATCGCCGTCGCGTTTCTGCGCTGGAGCGCTCGCCCGGCCCGGCGATTCGTATGGACGGCGGTATCGCTGACCGCGATCTCGTTCGTCCCGCCTCTCCTCTCCGGGGCGAATACCGCCACCATTATCGCACTCCTCGGGTTGCACCTCGTTCCCGCGGCGGTGATGATTCCCGCCCTGGCGCGGAGTCTCCGCAGCCGGACCGATTGACGATTCCGCGACGGGACAATGCGCAACACCCTCAGCGGCACCGGTGCTGCCGTCCGGCCGGGCAGGGGAAAAGGCAAAATGACGCACTGTCGAAGCGAGGCCGGACCGAATGGCGACGGCACCCCGAAGCGGGAATGAGCAGAAAGCGGTCGCACCCGGTGGAGATGGGGGGCCGGGTGCGACCGCTGGTCAAGGGAGCACGGTGATCAAGGGAAGGCCGGGATCAGGGTCAGCCGGTGACCCTGACGCAGGCCCGCGCCGTGCCGAACCGGTCGTCGGCGGCGAGGACGCCGCAGACCTGCGATCCGTCGGCCACGTTCCGGCGGGGGGTGAAGGTCGCGGTCGCGGGGTCGGCGCAGGGGACGGTGTCGGTCAGGGCGCTGCCCTGCTGGGTGGTGGCCCGCAGGGTGACGCTGCCCCGGCAATCGCCCGGACTCGTGAGGCTTACCCGGACGCGGTCGACGCGCAGTCCGGTGCGCCGCACCGTGGTGCACAACCGGGCCTCGTCGTCGCCCTGGGCGTCGCGCACCTGGACCGCCACGCAGGCGCTGGTGTCGGCGGCTGCCCGGTCGGCGTCGACGTTCGGGTCGGCGTCGGGGTCGAAGGGGGACGGCGACGCGTCGGGATCGGCCGGCCGCTGCGTCCCGTTCGGGTCGGCCGCCCCGTTCCGGCCGGCCTGCCGGTCGGCGTCGTCGCCGCGCTGCTCCGCCGAGTTGCCGCCGGTCGCGGCGCCGTCATCGGTACGCGTGCCGGCCGAGGCCACCATTGTGCCGACCCCGGTCAGCGCGCCCAGGGTGATTACCACAATGACACCGTTGCGCAGCGAACGTTTTTTCATCGGAGTCCTTTCGGGGACTGATCGTCGACAATGCGGTTCCGGAAACCGTTGGGGTTGTGCGGCATTACCCTCGATACCGAAGCTGTGCGCACCATAAACCTGAGCTGTCAAAAACCTATGGCGCGGTCGCACTTTCGGTAAGGTCTCGGATCCGGACCGTGGTATCCGGCCCGCATATTGTCGCGGGTCAGTGACCGGCGGTCATATCGACAAGGCGCACATCGCCCGGGATGCGGACAAGCTCGAAATAACGCACGCGGCCTCGGTGCGGCGTTTGTGCGCCTGTTCCACAGCTTCCGCACAGAGCCTTCGGCCGGAATATCCCGAACGAATGTGCCGCGCCAGTGCCAGTCGTCAATGTCGACCGGGAGTGGAAACAGCGGAACCGGGTGGCGCCCGCCACCCGGTTCCGTACGGCTTCTCCTCAGCGGTTGGTGAAGATCGGGCCGATCTTGTCGAGCTCGGCCCCGGCCCGGCCGTGGAATCCGGTCAGGTGCCGGCCCGCCGGCGCCGTCCAGGTGACGCAGTCCGCGGTCGTCGTGCCGCCGGCCACGCTCGCGCCGAGGTTCGTGGTGAGCCGGGCGGAGAAGATCCGGGTGTGGCCGCCGTACTCGCCCCGGCACAGGGTCGCCGACACCACATACTCACCCGCGCCCAGCGTCAGCGACCGGGCGGTGCCGCCCGTGCCGCCGTGCCGCAGCGTGGTGCCGCCGGCCAGGGTCAGGCCGATCTGGTCGACGCGGCTGCCGGCCCGCAGCTCCACCGACGTGGTACGGGCGTCCGCCGGCACCGCGCCGATGTCGTTGAAGTGGTCGCCGTGCGGCCCGCCGAACTGCGCGCCCAGGTGGTACGCCGGGTTCGCCGTCCAGTCCAGCCGGACCGAGACCGGGTCGTGGTCCGACAGCCGGAGCCCGTCGGCGGTGAGGAAGGCCGCGCGCTCGTTGTGGTACGCCGTGGCGGTGAGGTTCACCGACCGGCTGCCCCGGTAGAGCACCTTGTCGACCACCTCGCAGGCGTCGGTCACCGCGCCCTCGGGGCAGACCAGCGCCGGGCTGCCGGCGGCCGGGGCGACGCCGCCGCGTTCGAGCTGGAGCCACGCGTCGGTCAGCCCGTTGTCGGCCGCGAACGCCCGGATGGTGTCCAGCTCCCGGGTGTAGCGGGTGTTGGTGTCGCCCATGACCACCACCGCGTTGCCCGCCGAGTGGGTGCCGATGAACGCCGTGAGCTGGCTCAGGTTCGACGCCCGGGACTCCTGGTCGCCCGCGCTCGTGCCGGCGTTGGTGTGCAGGTTGTAGACGTCGACGTAGACGCCGTCCGCGACCCGGGTCCGCAGGAAGGTGAAGCCCTTCGGGGTCAGGCAGTCGCCTGAGTCGAGCTGGCAGGAGGTCCAGCGCCCCCGCTCGAAGTCATCGGTGTCGTACGGGTACGACGACAGCGTGTTCAGCCCGCTGCCGATGCCCGCCCCGCCGCTGGTCGGCGTCCGGTACGGATGGCCGTCGGCCGCGTACAGGGCCGCGTGGTAGTTGAAGTCCTCCTGCACGTTCACGATCTCGTACGCCGACAGCCGCTGCCCGATCGCCGTCGTGCTCGACGCGCGGGGCGTCCCGGCGCTCGACAGCCCTTCCGGGAGCCCGGCGATGTTGTAGGTCAGGACGTCGAAGGCGCCGGACGGGGTGGCGGCCGCCGCGGGGGCCGCGGCGACCGGCACCGCGGCGGCGACGATCGCCGCCGCGGCGAGGTAGCTCAGCAGGGTGCGCAATCCTCAGCCCGCCACGGGTGAGGTCCAGCCGGCGGCCACGTGGCCGATCCGCACGCGCTGCGGGTGGTCGCCGACGGCCACCGTGGCCACCCGGCGGCCGGTGGCGAAGCTGATCGCCGAGACCTGGTCGGCGCCCGACTCGGAGATGACGCAGTCGCGGCCGTCGCCGCTGACCGTCGCCCAGTACGGCTTGCTGGCCGGCACCTGCGGCCCCTCGGCCAGCGTGCCGCGGTCGACGACCATGGCGTAGTCGTCCATGGTCCCGGCGACGCAGAGCTTGCCGCCGTCCGGGCTCATCGCCAGGCCGTGGTGCCGGGAGTCGTTGACGTAGGTGGTGCGGTCGTCGCTGGTGGCCGGATTCTTCGGCAGGGTCTTCACCCGGGTGATCTTGTCAGTGGCCACGTCGTACTCGATGAAACCGTTGAAGAACGAAACCTGAAAATACAGTTTCGAGCCGTCGGGGCTGAACACCGCGGGACGGATCGCGTTGGACAGGTCCTTACGGCCGAAGGCGTCGAGCCGGGCGCGCATGTCGATCGTGCGTACCGTCTGGAAGGTCGTGGTGTCCACGACCGTGATCCGCCGGTTGCCCTTGGTCCAGTCCCAGATCGGGTCGTCGAGGGCGGTGTTGACCTCACCGATGGACATGTTCCACAGGTAGCGGCCGCCGTCGGTGTAGACGTTCTCGTGCGGCTTGTCGCCGGTGCTGAAGGAGCCGAGCTGCCGGCCCGTCCTGATGTCGAGCATGTGCACGGTGTTCGAGGTCGACGCCGAGACCGCGACCTGGGTGCCGTCCGGGGAGACGGCCATGTGGTCGGCGCGGAAACCGGAGACCGGGAAGCGCCAGTTCACCGCGCCGGTGCGCAGGTCGAGCGAGACGACGTCGGCCAGGCTGGGCCGGGAGGCGACCAGCGCGGTGCCGTCCGGGGTGGTGTACATGTCGTCGACGAGCTGGTCGTGTCCCTCGCCCGGGCCGGAGCGGATGCCGAGGAAGAACGCCAGTTTGATCGGGTTGAGGTAGATGTCCAGGAGCCGGGCGTCGAGGTCGGGGACCACGTTGAGCCCGCCGATCTTGGCGTAGTTGCCGCTGGACCGGATCACGTCCACCGTGCCCGCCCAGTTGTTGCCGACGAACATGACTTCCTGCAGATCCGGCGCCGCGGCCGCGGCGGGCATCGGGGCGCCGGCGAGCAGGGCGGCGGCGATGGCGGTGAACGCTAACAACTTTCGGGCCATGGGGACTCTCCTGGGGCAGGGAGCGATGTTACTTTGCGGTAACGCACAGGAAACAGCGGATCGTTGTCCGTCGATAGGCGCCGGGGTCCAACGTCCGGGGCCTTCGTTGTGTGACAGCCACAACCGCCGGGGAGAGAGATGACACAGACCGCGCGCGGCGAGGTGTTCGTCAAGGTGCTGTGGGCCATGGCGGCCGACGAGCGCATCGTGGACGACCTGGTCGAGGCGGCCCGGGCCGGGGCACCGGAGATCGCCCGGCTGCCCCCGGCGGAGACCCGCCGGCACGTCGCCATGCTCTTCTCCGCCGGCCTGGCCTCGTTCGAGGGCGCCGGTGACCCCAGCGAGAGCGACTTCGCGGAGGCGGCCCGGCTCGGCGCGGACCGGGCGGCGCAGGGCATCTCCATCGGCGGCCTGCTCTGCGCCGTCCAGGCGGGGCGCAACCGGGCGCTGGAGATCGCGATCCGGCGGGCCAGGGCGGCGGCCATCCCCGACGGCGTCCTGCTGGAGGTGCTGCTGGACCTGGACCGCTACCTCGGCGCCATGGAGCGGCACGTCATCGCGGGCCACCGCGCCGCCGAGCAGGACCTCGCGCACAGCCGGGTGGAGGCCGGCGACCGGGTGCTCCGCGGGCTGCTGCTCGGTGACCAGCCGGCGCCGTCGCCGGCCGACCTGGCCCGCAGCGGGCTGCGGCCGGAGGGCCGCTACCACTGCCTGGTCTCCGAGGTGACCGACCCGGGCCTGCTGCGCGCGGCCGGCCGCCGGCTGGCGGGCGGCGGCGGAGTCACCGGTACGGTGCAGGGCCGGCTGGCCGTCCTGACGCCCCGCCTGCCCGCGGCGGAGGCGCTCGAGCCGGGCGTGCTGATCGTGGCGGCTCCCGCCTGGCCGTTGCGCGACATCCGCGGCGTGTACGACCTCTGCCTGGCCGCCCTGCCGATCGCGGCCCGCACCGGCCGGCCCGGGCTGCACCTGCTCGTCGAGCACGCCGGCGACCTCGCGCTGAGCGCCCAGCCGCTGCTGGCCGGCCTGGCCGGGGCCGCCGTGCTCGGCTCGCTGCGTGCCGACGACGACTTCCACCGGGAGCTGGTGTCGACCGCGATGGCCTACCTGGACCACGGCCAGCGGCTGGACCACACGGCCGCGGCGCTGCACGTGCACCCGAACACGGTCCGTTACCGGTTGCGCCGGCTGCACGAGCTCGCCGGGGTGCCGCTGGTGCCCGGCGAGCCGGGGGACGGGCTGACCGTGTTGGCCACCGTGGGCCTGTGGTGGGCGCTTCGCACCTGGCGGGATTCCCCGCCCGGCACCCGGCCGACCACCGTGGAATTCGACGCTTGACGATGGCTCTTGGCCGGGGTTAGCGTGCCTCCCATCCAGAACAACAGCCTTTTCTGGATTAAGTGGGGGAGATTCCCATGCCAACCTGTCAATGTCCCGAGGAGCACGAGCACCCGGTCCAGTTCGGTCGGACCCGGTGGCGCCGCTTCGGCATCCTCTTCGGACTCAGCGCCGCCACCGTCGGCGGCCTGCTCACCCTGATGTCCAACGGCGCCCTCGCCGCTTCCTTCTCGGTCTCCGGCCAGCAGTTCAAGGTCGGCGCCGACAAGCTTGTGGCCACCGGCTTCGTGCAGTACGGCTCGATCGACGCCCGCACCGAGCCCGGTGCCGGCTCGCAGACGCCGGAGCCGGTGGCCGTGGCGGTCATGAAGACGGCGACGCTGAACAACCTCTGCCAGTCGGTCGTCACCGACCTGGGTGACTTCGGCTCCGTCACTCTCAAGATCAACGCGGGCGGCGGCGACCGGCCGGTCACGGCCAAGAACATGGCCATCGACATGACGTCCATGGACGGCGACGCCAAGTTCGAGACGATGGAGATCGGCCGGGACGCCGCCACCCTCGACAAGGGACCGACCAACGATCCGGCCGAGGTGGCCCAGCGCCGCGAGGGCTTCTTCAGCCAGCAGGCCGACAAGGTCACCATCACGAACCTCAAGCAGACGGCCTGGGCGACCACGGCCGGCGAGTTCAACCTCACCGGGCTCTCGCTGCGGCTCAAGTGGGGCAAGGACGAGTGCTTCTGAGCCCGTACCGCAATCCGTGATCAAAGGAGATCGAGATGACCCGCTCCCACACCGTCCGCCGGTCGGCACTAGTGGCGACGGCTGTCGCCGCCAGTGCCGGACTGGTGATGCTCCCCGCCGGACCCGCCCTGGCCGCGTCCTCGACCACGGTCGGCCCGGCCGGGCACAGCTACACCGCCTCGCTGGTGACCGGCACCACGGCCACCTTCCTGGTCGGCAGCACTACGGTCACCTGTAACCAGTCGGCCAACGACGGCGCGGTGCCGGCCGAGCCGGACAACACCAGCGCCGCCGGCCCGGTCGTGTCGTCGCTGACGCCGGCGACCTTCTCCAACAACGGCGGCGCCTGCCCGACCAACGTGCTGTTCACCACCGCCCGCACGGTCTCCAACTCCACCAACGGCCCGTGGACGATCGCGTTGCAGTACGAAGAGGCCGGCTCGGTCGGCACCATGACCATCCCGCAGGCCGGCGTGGTCACCACCATCTCGGGCCTCGCGTCCTGCGTGGTGACGGTGGCGCCGGACGGACCCGCGTCGTTCAGCGGCCCGTGGGTGCCCGGCACCGCGACCAGCGGCCCGGTGCTGGACTTCTCGGCGGGCGTGTCGCTGCCCATCAAGGTGACCGGTGGCCTGGCCTGTCCGACCGGCGCCACCGCGGCCACCTTCAAGGCACGTTACACGGTCGCCGACACCACCGACGCGACCCAGCAGATCACCGTTTCGGGCGCCGCCGTGGTGGAACCCACCGAGTAGCACCGCTTCATCCTGGTTCCCCGGCGGCCACCCGAGCGGCGGCCGCCGGGCCCAGGTACGGCACCAGCACCAGATAGGTCAGATCGCCCAGGCGCTGCGGCAACTCCGCCGCCCGGCCGGTCGACACGAAGTCGTAGATGACGCCGTACACGCCCGCGATCACCGCGTCCACCACGCCGTCCGGCACCGGCGGCGTCCCGGCCCGGCGCGGTGCCGCCGTGAAGAACACCGCGTACGCGTCCAGCAGCTGCCGGCGGCAGGCCCGCGCGCGCGGCCCGGCGGCGAGCACCTCGACCACGGCCAGGGCGGCGAAGGCCGGCTCCGCCGCCAGGATCCGCAGCAGGGTGTCCAGGCCCCGGTGCATCCGCTGCGGCCAGCGCGCCGGCCGCGAGTACGCCCCGGCGACCGACTTCTGCATCAGGCTGACCCCGCGGTCGAAGGTGGCCAGGAAGCACGCCTCCTTGTCCGCGAAGTGCTCGTAGAAGGCGCGGGTGGAGACCCCCGGCGGTGGTGCACACCTCGCCGAGGGAGGCGTTGGCGTAGCCGCGCTCGGCCACCGTCGTGGCCATCGCGTCGATGAGGCGGTCCCGTTGGGTGCGGCTGACGAATTCACGGGTGAGATCGTGCCGTCCGCGGGGCAGCAGCCGTTCGGGATCGGTGGCCGAACGCGAGCCGGGAATGCGCTCGTCGGAGTGCGCCGACTGGGTCACCGTCCACCTTCCTTCGCCGTCTGGGCGGGGGCCCCGGAATGGTCGCGGCATCGCTGCCGCCAGCCTAGACGGCGTACGCACGCGGTGGTGAACCGCCGCGACGCGATGGGTGATTCGCGCGGATATCCCCGAGCGGAGCGGGCGCGGCGGCTACCTTCTTGTCGGCTGTGGAATGAATGGTGAAGTCTTATGTGAAAGGTGCGTCATGTCTGTTCGCCGCCGTATTCTCACCACCGGTTCGCGCCTGCTGGCCGCCGCTACGGTCGCGGCCACGGTGCTGGTGCCGGCGGCTCCGGCCCAGGCGGCGCCGGCCTTCCCGTTCGTCGGCGGGTTCCAGCTGTTCAACGTGCGCAGCGACAAATGCCTCACCGTCGCCGGTGGTGGCACCGCCGACAACGACGTCGTCGTGCAGAGCGCCTGCCGCGACGAGCGGTCGCACCTGTGGCGGATGCGGCTGGTGACGCTGACCGGGCTGTTCCAGGTGCAGAACGTCAGGTCCGGGCGCTGCCTGTCGGCCAATGAGGGGAGTGGCCGCGTCGTGCAGTACCGGTGCGACGACGCCGTGTCGCGCCGCTGGCGGCTGTGGGACGCCAAGGGGACCGGCTTCTACATCCGCGGCGCCGCCAGCGGCCGGTGCCTGACCGTCGCCGGCGGCGGGGTGGACGAGAACGCCGCCGCGCTGCTCTCCACCTGCGGCCCCGCCCGCTCCCGGCGCTGGGACGCGCGCCTGAGCGGCAGCACCGAGCGGGCCTGAGCACCGAGCGGGCCTGAGCAGCGAGCGGGCCTGAGCAGCGAGCGGGCCTGAGCAGGGGGCGCGGGCACCTCGCCCGCGCCCCCTGCTACCCGGTGGTCAGCGCAGGACCGTGGTGTCCTGCAGCACCCGGCTGGAGCCGCCGCCGGGGGCGGACAGGCTCTTGGCCGCCGCAGCCGTCGGGTCCGGCTGCGGCAGGGGCTCGCACTGCTTGTCGGAGCGGTTGCCACGGACCCGGGCCGGCAGCGTGCCGTCGGACAGGTACGCCGCGATCGCGTTGTCGGTGCACGCGATGCCGTTGAGCGAGCCCGAGTGCGTCGTGCCACCCACGCCCTCCAGCAGCACCGACTTCGGGAAGAGCTTCCGCACGTGGAGGCTGCCGGTGTACGGCGTCGCCGCGTCGTTCGTCTCGCTGATCAGCAGGATCGGCGGCGCCTTCTTGCCGTTGACGTTCACCGGCTTGCCGACGTCGCCCTTCCAGTACAGGCAGGGCGCGTTGAACCAGGCGTTGCTCCAGGTCAGGAACGGGTGCTGGGCGTAGGTCCGCCAGTTGTCGCGCTGCCACTTGCTCCAGTTCTTCGGCCACTGCACGTCGGAGCACTGGGTGGCCAGGTACATGGCGTAGCCGTTGTCGGTGCCCGGCCCCTGCGGGTAGCCGCCGTCGTACAGCGCCTTGGCCGGGGCGAAGTCGCCGTCGTTGACGTACGCCGCGAACGCCTCGGCGATGTCCGTCCACTCGAAGATGTAGTAGGCGGCGGAGGTGAAGATGTCGGTCCACTCGTCCGGGCCGATGACCCCGCCGGCCGGCGCCTTGCGCAGCTTCTGCAGCGTCGCGTAGTACTTCTTCTCGACGGCCTTGCCGGTCGTGCCGAGGTGGTAGACGGAGTCGTACTTGGCGATCCAGGCGAAGTAGGTGCCGATGTTCTTGTCGAACGCCACGTCCTGGGCCAGGTTGGCGTCGTACCAGACGCCGCGGGGGTCGACGTTGCCGTCGAGGACCATCCGGCGGACCCGCTCCGGGTGCAGCGTGCTGTAGACCTGACCGAGGTAGGTGCCGTACGAGAAGCCGTAGAAGTTGATCTGCTTGGCGCCCAGCGCCTTGCGGATGCTCTCCATGTCGGCGACGGTGTCGGTGGTCTTGACGTGGTCGAGCAGCGCGCCGCCGGCCTTCGCGCAGGCCTGCGCGTACTTCTTGGACCGGGCCAGCCACTCCTTCTCGAGCGACCGGGTCACCGGGACGTAGTACGGCCGGTTGTACGCAGTGGTCAGTGAGCCGTCGCAGGACAGGGACGGCTCGCTGGCGCCGACGCCGCGCGGATCGAAACCGATCCAGTCGTAGTCGAGGCCCACGTCGTCCGGCACGTACTCGCCGAGCACCGACAGGGTCAGGCCGGAGCCGCCGGGTCCACCCGGGTTGGTCAGCATGACGCCCTGGTAGTCGGCCGCCGACGACTTGTGCAGGATGCGGGAGACGGCAAGCTTGATCTTCGTGCCGCGGGGGCGCTGGTAGTCCAGCGGCACCGTGAGCATGCCGCACTGGGCGCCGCGGCGCTGCAGTCCGGGGCTCTCGCACGTGCCCCACGCGATCGGCGCGGGGGTGTAACCGGATTCGCCGCGAGCGGGCGTGGCCTGCGCGGGCGCCGACGCCACCGCGCCACCGGCTGCCAGGCCGATGACGACAACAGCCGTCAGGAGTCTTCTCATGTCGTGCCTCTCGGTCCGTTACGCCCGGCGGGGCGCGGCGATCGGATCGCGACAGCACGCATTAGCCGGGCGACGGAGAGCTTAGGCCCGATCAGACCGGGCCGCGAGAGGAGATAAGCGTGAAGGCCGCGCCACCCTACTCCTTTCATCGGCGTTACGTGGCCTTTGCCCGAGCTGGACGGTAAGCGGACTGAAAGATCACAACGGCGGCTTTTGAAGCTAGTTTTTGGAGCGGCAAATCCGTGCCGTCAGCGTTACCAGAACGGGGAGAAACATGGAGAAGAACCGGCGCCTGCTGGCGCTCGCAGCGGTCACGGCCATCACGATGGCCGCGCAGATCACGACCCTTCCGGCGGCCGCCGCGCCGCCCGCCGGTGGCGGTTTCAGCGGTGTGGCCGGCGACTTCAACGGCGACGGCCGCGACGACATCGTCACCTTCACCCGGGGCCCGGCGGCGGATGTGTACGTCGCGCTGTCCACGGGTGCGTCGTTCTCGGGCACCGGGTGGAAATGGCACGACTTTTTCGCGGTGGGCGCGGAGACGCCGCTGGTGGGTGATTTCAACGGCGACGGCAAGGATGACATCGCGACGTTCACCAAGGGCCCGGCCGCCGACGTCTTCGTCGCATTGTCGACAGGTTCCTCGTTCTCGGGCACCGGGTGGAAATGGCACGACTTTTTCGCGGTGGGTGCCGAGACGCCGGCGGTGGGTGATTTCAACGGCGACGGCAAGGACGACATCGTGACATTCACCCGGGGCCCGGCCGCCGACGTCTACGTCGCGCTGTCGACCGGCTCGTCGTTCTCCGGTACGGGGGTGAAGTGGCACGACTTCTTCGCCGTCGGCACGGAACTGGCGTCGGTCGGGACTTCAACGGCGACCGTAAGGACGACATCGTGACGTTCACCCGCGGCGCGCCCGCCGACGTCTACGTCGCGCTCTCCCGGGGGTCGTACTTCGCCGGTACCGGGGTGAAGTGGCACGACTACTTCGCCGTCGGCGCCGAGATCCCGGGCACGGGCGACTTCACCGGCGACGGCCGCGACGACATCGCGACGTTCACCCGGGGCGCCGCCGCCGACGTCTACGTCGCCCGCTCCACCGGCGTGGCCTTCGCCGGCACGGGGGTGAAGTGGCACGACTTCTTCGCGGTGGGCACCGAGATCCCGCAGCCGGGCATCCTCTGGTGACCGCGCACCGCCTCTGAACAAGCACCGCATCTGAACGCTCACCGCCTCCTCTGGGGTGCGGCGCCGGGCCGGGTCTCTCGCAGACCCGGCCCGGCGCCGTCACCACAGGCATTGACGGACGTCGCTGCGGCTTCTACGGTCGGCGGGAAAGCGCTTACCTCAGGCGCTCCCTTCCGGCAGGAGTCCCATGGATCGCCGAAATCTGATCAGGCTCGCGGCGGGCACCAGCGCGGCGATCGCCGCCGGTTCGTTCGCCGGTGCCCGTCCCGCCCAGGCCCGCCCCGGGCCGCGCAGCACCGTGGCCGAGGACGGCAGCGGCGACTTCACCAGCATCCAGGCGGCGGTGGACGCCGTGCCGCCGGGCAACACCGCCCGCTTCACCATCGACGTCGAGCCCGGCACCTACCGCGGCCAGGTGATCATCCCCGCCGACCGGCCGCACATCCTGCTGCGCGGCCGGGGCACGCGCCCGGAGCAGGTCGTCATCACCGACGACCGGGCCAACGGCACGCCGCGCCCGGGCGGCGGCACCTGGGGCACCTCGGGCAGCGCCTCGGTCACCGTGGACGGCGCCGGCTTCGCCGCCCGCAACCTGACCCTGGCGAACTCGTTCGACGAGGCGGCCCACCCGGAGATCACCGGGCGGCAGGCGGTGGCCGTGCTGACCCGGGCCGACCGCATCGAGTTCGACACCGTGCGGTTCCTCGGCAACCAGGACACGCTCTACCTCAACAGCCGGGCCGCCGACGTGCCCGCCCGGATCTACCTGCGGCGCTGCTACGTCGAGGGCGACGTGGACTTCATCTTCGGCCGGGGCACGGCCGCGTTCGACCGGTGCCGGATCCACTCGCTCGACCGCGGCTCGGCCACCAACAACGGCTACGTGACCGCGCCGAGCACCAGCGTCGGCAACCCGCACGGGCTGCTCTTCTCGGCCTGCGCGTTCACCTCGGACGCCCCGGCGGCCAGCGTCTACCTGGGCCGGCCCTGGCACCCGAGCCAGGACCCGAACGCGATCGGCCAGACGGTCATCCGCGACTCGGTGCTCGGCGCGCACATCGGCGCCACGCCCTGGAGCGACTTCGGCACCTGGCCGTGGCGCGACGCCCGGTTCGCCGAGTTCCACAACCGGGGCCCGGGCGCGCTGGTGACGCCGGACCGCCCGCAGCTCACCCGCGCCGAGGCGGCCGGCTACACCGTCGGCGCCTACCTGGCCGGCGCCGACGGCTGGTCGCCGCACTGCTGAGCACGGCCGGGCTCAGCCCGCCGCGGTGAAGTGCACCGTGCTCACCCGGGCGCCGGCCCGGGGGAAGACGAGGTAGAGGTCGCGCCGCCCGGTCGCCCCGGCCAGCGGCGCGGCCACCTCGGTCCAGTCGTGCCGGCCGGCCGTCGCGGGCACGTCCAGCACCGCCGCGACCGGGCCGGACAGCGGCTCGTCGAGCCGGACCTCGATCCGGGTTCCCGGGTCGGCCGCCGCCGTGGCCGCGGTGATCCGGTGTCCGCCGGTCCCGAAGTCGACGCGGTCGAAGGCCAGCCAGGCGCCGTCGCGCACGGCGACCACCGCGTCCCCGCGTTCGAGGCCCTCGTCGGTCAGCGCCGTGCCGTACTCGCCGTCCCGGCTCGCCGCCCGCAGCCCGTCGCCGGCCTGCCGCTCCGGGAGTTCCTCGCCGTGCACGGTCAGCGTCGTGGTGGCGGTGATGTCGGTGCAGGACCGCCCCGCGCTCACGGTGTGCCGGGCCGTCTCGATGACCGGCCGGCCCCGCACGACGTCGAAGAACGCCAGGTCGTCCACCCGCAGCCGGATCGTCACGGTGGCGCGTTCGCCGGGCGCCAGCCGTACCCGCCGGAAGCCGCGCAGCTGGCGCAGCGGTTGCTTGACCCGCGAGCGGCGTTGCCGGGTGTAGAACTGCACGACCTCGGTGCCGGGCCGGTCGCCCACGTTGACCACGTCGACGCTGAGCTCCACCTGGTCGCCCGGTCCCGCCTCGGCGGCGCTCAACCGCAGGTCGTGGTGCTCGAAGCGGGTGTAGCCCAGGCCGTGGCCGAACGGGTACAGCGGGCTGCCCCGGAAGTAGAGGTACGTCGCGTCGCTGCCGATGATGTCGTAGTCGAGCAGGTCCGGCAGTTCGTCGGCGCCGCGGTACCAGGTCTGCGGCAGCCGGCCGGTCGGTTCCACCGGGGCGCCGTCGGCCGTCTCGCCGAGCAGCACGTCGGCGAGCGCGGCGCCGAACTCCTGGCCGCCGTGCGCGGACCACAGCAGCGCCGGCAGGTGCTCCTGCGCCCAGCCGGCCGCGTACGGGTAACTGCTGGTCAGCACCAGCACGGTCCGCGGGTTGGCCGCCCGCACGGCCCGCAGCAGCGCCTCCTGCCGCGGTGGCAGCGCCAGGTCGATCCGGTCCTCGGTCTCCCGCCCCGCCACCATCGGATGGTTGCCGAGCACCACCAGCGCGACGTCCGCGTCCCGGGCCAGCGCCGCGGCCGCCGCCACGCCGTCCTCGGCCAGTTCCAGGGTGAAGGCGGTGGCCGCGTCCTCGGTCAGGGCGTCCGCGCGCAGCACGCCGTCCGGGCCCGCCGCGACGTACCGGTCGCTGGCCAGGTGCCGCAGCACGACCACGTCCCGGTGCCGGATCGGCTCGAAGGTCTCCCGGACCACCCACTCGCCCGGCTCCGGCCGGTCGTTGACCAGCACGCCGCTCTCGTCGGCGCGCACGTACCGCCGGTTGGCGGCCGACCGCAGCGTGATGGTGCCGCCGCCCCAGTCGACCAGGTCGAAGCCGGCCAGGAGGCCCGCCGGGGACTCGCCGAGGCGCAGCGCGGCGCCGTCGGGCCCGTCGCCGCCGAGCACCGTTCCGGCCGGGGTGCGCAGCCGGATCCGGTCGACCCCCTCGGCGGTGCGGACGGCCTGCTCGCCGAGCCGCTCCGCGAGGCCGGCGCGGGCCGTCACCGCGTACGGCAGGGTGCCGCTGTACCAGTCGGCCAGGACGGTGTCGGCCAGCGGCCCGAGCACCGCGACCGTGCCGCCGGGACGCAGCGGCAGCACCGCGTCGCTGTTCTTCAGCAGCACGACGCTGCCACGCGCGGCCTCCCGGGCCAGCCGCTGATGCTCGACGCAGTTGACCACCTCGGCGGTCGTGGCGGCGTACGGGTTGGGGCCGTGCGGATCGAACTCGCCCAGCCGGAACCGGATCGCCAGGATGTGCCGCGCCGCGGTGTCCACGTCGGGCCCGGTGAGCAGCCCGCGCTCCAGCGCCTCGTGCAGCCGCGCCAGGGTCGCCTCGGCGTCCTCGGTGAAGCAGTCCACCCCGGCGCGCAGGGCGGCGGCGAAGCCGGCGGCGTGGTCGGGGAGATAGCCCTGCTCGCCGGCCAGGTTGGTGCAGGCGCCGGCGTCGCCCACGACCAGGACGTCGTCGTCGGTCCAGGTGCGCAGCGCCGCGCCGAGCAGCGGGCTCAGGTGGGTGGGCCGCCCGTTCACCAGGTTGTACGACGCCATGACCGCGACCGCCGCGCCGGAGGCGATCGGCTCGCGGAAGGCCGGCAGCTCGTACTCGTGCAGCACGCGCGGCGGCAGGTCGCTGGAGGTGAGGTGCCGTTCGGTCTCGTTGTTGTAGCCCAGGAAGTGCTTGAGCGTGGGCGCGGTCCGCAGGTAGCGCGGGTCGTCGCCGCGCAGCCCCCGGGCGTACGCGGCGCCCAGCACCCCGGTGAGCCAGGGGTCCTCGGCGTACCCCTCCTCGTTGCGGCCCCAGCGCGGGTCGCGCAGCGGATTGACCACCGGTGCCCAGACGTTGAGGCCCACGCCCGCGGGGTCCTTCTGGTGCAGCCCGCGCACCTCGTCGCCGACCGCCGCGCCGACGCGGCGCACCAGCTCCGGGTCCCAGCTGCTGCCCAGGCCCACGGACTGCGGGAAGACGGTGGCCTCGCCGAGCCAGGCCACCCCGTGCAGCGCCTCGGTGCCGGTGCGGAACGGGCCGA
This sequence comes from Actinoplanes sp. ATCC 53533, assembly GCF_003947245.1. Lineage (NCBI taxonomy): Bacteria > Bacillati > Actinomycetota > Actinomycetes > Micromonosporales > Micromonosporaceae > Actinoplanes > Actinoplanes sp. ATCC 53533. Next base: position 19,433 of record NZ_QHHV01000104.1, read on the forward strand.
TCCCGAGGCGGGGGACCGGGGCCTGGTGCTGGTGCAGCAGCGCCACCTTCTCCGGCAGGGTCAGCCGGGCGAGCAGGTCGGTGACCCGGTCGGACAGCGGCGTGCCCGGGTCCTGGAAGGTGCCGCGGACCGGGTCGGTCATGGGGGCGTTCTCCTCGGCGTGGGATCGGAGCGGGACGGACCCGAACCGTGGCTGCGGCCGGACCGTCGAAGCGCTTCGATGAGGATGCGGAAAAGGCTCCGCCGGAACGATGTAGTTACACCCGTGTTACGGCGGAGCCTTCTGAGGTTGGCACCAGGCATCGACGCCGGTCAAGAGGAACGGCGAGATCAGTCGATGCCGGCCGGTGGACTCGCCCGCCGTCACCTCGGCCGGCGCTCCGGTGCCGGTATTCGACAGGCACAGGGTTGACGGCTCGCTCACGCGGCCGGCGCCGGCAGCTTTCCGTCCTCGAGCCGGTCCAGCGCGAGCATCGCGCCGCCCAGCGCGGCCGCGTCCGGGTGCAGGGTGGAGGCGGTGACCCGGCAGCCGGGGTCGCCCGGGACGGCCACCCGGGATGCCAGCTCGGCCTCCACCGCGGGCAGCAGCCAGCGCGCCAGCGCGGCGAAGCTGCCGCCGAGCACGACGACCTGCGGGTCGAGCAGCTCGGCCAGCATCGAGACGCCCCGCCCGAGCAGCCGGCCGGTCTCGGCGAGCGCCGCGGTGACGTGGGCGTCGCCGTTGCCGGCGAGCGCCGTGATCCGTTCCAGCTCGGGGGCGAAGTCGGTGACCGGGCCGTCCCGCACCGTGTCCGGCAGCGCGCGGCGGACCAGGGCGGGCAGCCCGGCGACCGCCTCCAGGCAGCCGTGCCGCCCGCACCGGCACCGCGGGCCGGCGCAATCCACCTGCAGGTGACCGGCCTGACCGGCGAAGCCCCGGGCGCCGCGCAGCGTCCGGCCGTCGGCGACGATGCCGGCGCCGATCTCCACGTCGCCGATCAGGGTGAGCATGTTCGGGGTGTCGGCCTCGGCGCCGATGCGATGCTCGGCCAGCGCCGCCAGGTTGGCCGCGCTGTCGATCACCACGTCGTACTCGGGGTGGCGCAGGCCGCGCTCCAGGGCCGCGCCCAGCTCCAGCTCGGTGCGGCCGAGGTGCGGCGCGAACCGGACCCCGCCGCCCGGCGCGACCAGGCCGGGCGCGCCGACGGTCAGCCCGAGCACCCGGCGCTCCTGGGCGGCCATCTTCGCGACCACCCGGCCCGCCAGCGCCGCGACGGCGGCCTCGGCGCGCCCGGCGGTGCCGTCCAGCCCGGGGTACGCGCGCCGCCAGGTCAGCAGCCGCTCCCCGGTGAGATCCACGGCGATCGCGACGAGGTGGTCGGCGGCCAGCTCGATCCCGATGGCCGCGTACGGCCGGCTCTGCAGGGTCAGCATCGACGCCGGCCGGCCGATTCTGTTCTCGGTCAGCCCGGTCTCGCGCAGCAGCCGCCGCTCCAGCAGGTCGGTGACCAGGCTCGAGACGGTCGCCTTGTTGAGGCCCGTGGACGCGGCGATGTCCGCTCGCGAACAGGGCGCGTGGGTCCGGACGAACCGCAGCACGACCGCCAGGTTCGTCGTTCTCACGTCGGACAAGTCCGCCGGCCGCGTCATGCCGTGCGTACTGATCACGTCAGTCCTGCCTCTCGCCGCCGGCCTTCCCCGGCCGGCCCGCTCATCATGCCGCACCGCCCCGCCCGGGGCTGGGCTGCTCTTGTGGGTCCATCGACGGTCGGCTAATTTGTTTGGCTATAAGCCAAACAAACTCTAGCGGGAGGCCATCGCTCCCGTCGACTGTTATAGAGGAGCGCGCCGTGACATCACCCACGGGCCCGTCCGCCGACCGCCGGGGCTTCCTGAGCCTGCTGGGTCTGAGCGCCGTTGCCGTCGCGAGCGGGGGAGCGCTGGCCGGGTGCGGCGACAAGGCCACCCGCGGCGGCGCCACGCAGAGCCTGGACAAGCTCTCCGGCCTGCTGCCCGAGCAGAAGACCTTCGCCGGCATGCCCAAGCCGGACATCATGGGCACCCGGCCGGTTCCCGACGGCTACACCACCTTCCCCGCCCAGCTGGTCGACGCGATCGCGGAGAAGCCCGGCACCGGCGGCCCGGCGATCCGGGCGATGACGCCGGTCTGGGGTCCCGCGCCGCCCACCGGGGCGAGCAACTCCTACCTGGCGGCGATCAACGCCGAGCTCGGCGCGACCGTCGACTTCAGCGTGCAGGACGGCAACACGTACGCGGACAAGCTCGGCGCGATCCTCGGCGCCCGGGACGTCCCCGACCTGCTCTGCGTGCCGAGCTGGGAGGTGGAGAAGCTGCCGCGCTTCGCCGACGCGGTCGGCGCGCTCTTCGAGGACCTCACCCCGTACCTGCAGGGCGGCGCGGTGTCGGCGTATCCCATGCTGGCCACCTTCCCGGCCGGGGCCTGGCGCGAGTCGTGCTGGAACGAGCGGCTGATGGCGGTGCCCAACCCGACCGACGGCCCGTTCCCGTGGGCGCTCTTCCAGCGCAAGGACCTGCTGGACAAGGCCGGCCTGGCCGCGCCCAAGACGATCGACGAGCTGTTCTCGATCGGCAAGGAGGTGACCAACCCCGGCAAGGGCGTCTGGGCGTTCACCGACATCTTCGCCATGGTGCAGATGTTCTACAAGGCGCCGGGCACCAATCAGGGCTGGCGGCTCAAGGCCGACGGCACCCCGGAGTTCAAGTACGAGACACCGGAGTACCGGCAGGCCGCCGAGTTCATGGCGAAGGTGTACAAGGCCGGCCTGGTGCACCCGGACATCGTCGCCAGCAAGGGCGCCGACGCCAACGTGCTGCTGCAGGGCGGCAAGATCCTGTTCCACCAGGGCGGCCCGGGCATGTGGCAGCCGATGCAGGCCGAGCAGCAGAAGATCACCCCCGGCTTCAACCTGCAGCCGGTCCCGCTCTTCTCCGCCACCGGCGGCGACCCGCTGGCCTGGGGCGACGACAAGCCGATCTCGTACCTGTTCATCAAGAAGGGGCTCGGCAAGGAGCGCGTCCAGGAGCTGCTGCGCATCATCAACTGGTGCTCCGCGCCGTTCGGCACCAAGGAGTACGACCTGCGCGAGTACGGCGTCGACGGCAAGCACAGCACCCGCGGCGCCACCGGCCCGGCCAAGACCGAGCTGGGCTTCAAGGAGATCGCGAACCAGTACTTCTTCATCAGCGGGCGCAGCCCGGTCGTGCAGCCGTACCCGCAGACGCCGCAGTACGTGCCGCAGGTGATGGCCTACAACAACGAGACCGTGAAGTACCTGGAGAAGGACCCGTGGGACGGCCTCAAGTTCGAGATGCCGGCCAAGTACAAGGCCGGCGCGGTGCCCACCGAGGACAAGATCACCGACATCGTCCGGGGCCGGCGCCCGCTGACCGACCTCGACGCGGTGGTCAAGGAGTGGCGTGCCGGCGGCGGTGACGAGGCTCGCCAACTGCTGGCCACGGCGCTGTCCAACGCGGGTCGATGAGCGCAGACCAGGCGAGCCGGCCGGCTCCCGCGGTGCCACCGGAGCCGGCCGGGCCGTCCCGGCCGGCCCCGCCCGCCCCGGCCCGCCGGCGCAGCCGCGCACCGTTGCGCGCCCGGCTGCGCCGCGACTGGCCGCTGCTGGTCATGGTGGCCCCGGGCGCCGTGGTCCTGCTGGTCTTCCACTACCTGCCGGTGCTGGGCAACGTGGTGGCGTTCCAGGACTACAACCCCTACCTGGGCGACAGCGCGCTGCAGGCGCTGCTGTCCAGCCCGTGGATCGGCCTGGACAACTTCCGGGACCTCTTCGCCGACCCGGCGTTCTGGGACGCGCTGTGGAACACGCTGTCCATCACGGCGTTCCAGCTGGTGTTCTTCTTTCCGCTGCCGATCGCCCTGGCGATCCTGCTGAACGGCATCCTGTCGCGGCGGCTGCGGGGCTTCGTGCAGACCGTGGTCTACCTGCCGCACTTCTTCAGCTGGGTGCTGGTGGTGACGTTCTTCGTGCAGATGCTCGGCGGGGCCGGGCTGTTCTCCCAGGAGCTGCGCGACGCCGGGATCACCCCGCCGGAGATCATGTCCAACCCGGACACCTTCATCGTCCTGGTCACCGCCGAGGCGGTATGGAAGGACCTCGGCTGGGGCACGATCGTCTTCCTCGCGGCGCTGGCCGCGGTCGACCCCAACCTGTACGAGGCCTCGGCGGTCGACGGGGCCGGCCGCTGGCGCCGGCTGTGGCACATCACCCTGCCCAGCCTGCGCCCGGTCATCGTGCTGCTGCTGATCCTGCGGCTGGGTGACGCGCTGTCGGTCGGCTTCGAGCAGTTCCTGCTGCAACGCGACGCGGTGGGCCGGCAGGCCGCCGAGGTGCTCGACACCTACGTCTACTTCCAGTCCATCGCCACCGGGGACTACGGCTTCGGCGCCGCGGCCGGGCTCTTCAAGGCCATGGTCGGACTGGTACTCATCCTGGCCGCCAACAAGTTCGCCCACGCCCTGGGCGAACGGGGGGTGTACTCCCGATCATGACAGAGACCCTGCGTCCCGTACGGCGGCGGCACCCCGAGCGACCGGCCTGGGAGGAGGACCCCGGGGTCGCCGGCCAGACCGCCAAGGGGGTGGTGCTGACCGGCGTCGTGCTGGCCGTGCTGGTGCCCCTCTGGGTGGTGCTGGTGACCAGCCTGTCCTCCCGGGACACCATCAACACGGCCGGTGGCCTGGTCGTGTTTCCCCGCGAGCTGGACTTCTCGGCGTACCGGATCATCTTCTCCGGTGGCCAGATCAGCAAGGCGCTGCTGGTCAGCACCCTGATCACCGTCGTCGGCACGGTGTTCAGCCTGGTGCTGACCGTGCTCGCGGCCTACGGGCTGTCCCGGCCGGGCTCGGTGCTGCACCGCGGCCTGCTCTTCTACTTCCTGCTCACGTTCCTGATCTATCCCGGGCTGGTGCCGAGCTATCTCGTGGTGACCGGGCTGGGCCTCAAGGACAGCCTCTGGTCGCTGATCCTGCCGGGCGCGGTGAGCGTCTTCAACCTCGTGGTGGTCCGGGCGTTCTTCCAGAACATCCCCGCCGAGCTGCTCGACAGCGCCCGGATCGACGGCGCGGGGGAGTTCCGCATCCTGGCCCGCATCGTGCTGCCGCTCTCGCGGGCGGTCATCGCCGTGGTCGGCCTCTTCTACGCCGTCGGCTACTGGAACATCTGGTTCAACGCGCTGCTCTACATCGACGACAACGAGAAGTTCCCGATCCAGCGGATCCTGCAGAGCTACATCCTGGCCGGGCAGTCGCCGCAGACCTCGGGCTCGGTGATCGCCAACCTGCCGCCCACCCTGGCGATCAAGATGGCCGTGGTGGTGGTGACCGTGGCGCCGATCGCGCTGGTCTATCCCTTCGTGCAGCGGCACTTCACCCGCGGCGTCATCGTCGGGGCGGTCAAGGGCTGACGGCATGCGACAACTGATGTACGGCGGGGACTACAACCCGGAGCAATGGCCCGCGGACGTGCACGTCGAGGACGCCGAGCTGATGCGCCGGGCCCGGGTCACCACCGCGACCGTCGGCGTCTTCGCCTGGTCGAGGCTCGAGCCGGCCCCGGGCCGGTACGACTTCGGCTGGCTCGACAAGGTGCTCGACCGGCTGGCCGGCCACGGGGTCGGGGCGGCGCTGGCCACCCCGACCGCGTCCCCGCCGCCGTGGTTCAGCCTGGCCCACCCCGAGGCGCTGCCGGTGAACGCCGACGGCGTCCGGCTCAGCCACGGCAGCCGGGACACCTACTGCGCGAGCGCGCCGGCCTACCGCGCGGCCGCCCGCCGCATCGCCGCCGCCCTGGGCGAGCACTACCGCGACCACCCGGCGCTGGCGATGTGGCACGTGCACAACGAGTACGGCACCACCTGCCACTGCGAGCTGACGGCCGAGGCCTTCCGGGGCTGGCTGCGGCGGCGCTACGGCGACCTCGACCGGCTCAACGACGCGTGGACCACGGCGTTCTGGGGCCAGCACTACACCGGCTGGGCGCAGATCCGGCCGCCGCGCCGGACCCAGTACCTGCCCAACCCCGCCCAGGTGCTCGACTTCCGCCGGTTCACCTCGGACGAGTTGCTCGCCGCGTACACCGAGCAGCGCGACGTCCTGCGGGCCGCGACCCCCGGCGTGCCGGTGACCACGAACTTCGTGCTCGGCGGCTGGGTGCCGGTCGACCACGCCCGCTGGGCGCGCGAGGTCGACCTGGTCGCGATCGACCACTACCCGTCCGACCCCGGCCCCGGCGCGGAGGAGCAGGCGGCGTTCGCGGCCGACCAGGCCCGCGGCTGGGCCCGGCAGAGCCCCGGCGGACCGGGCTGGCTGCTGATGGAGACCGCGCCGAACCTCATCTACGCGGCCGGCCGGATGCACACCAAGGAGCCGGGGCGGATGGCCCGGCAGAGCCTGGCCGCCGTGGCGCGGGGCTCGCGCGGCGCGCTGTTCTTCCAGTGGCGCGCGCCGCGCGGGGGAGCCGAGCTCTTCCACTCCGCGCTGGTGCCGCACGCGGGCCCGGACAGCCGGGTCTACCGCGAGGCGGTCGCCCTCGGCGAGCAGCTGGACCGGATCGGGGAGACGGCCGAGGGCACGGTCGCGGCGCGGGTGGCGATCGGGTACGACGAGCCGTCGGCGTGGGCGCTGCAGGCGGCCGGGCTGCCGTCCGACCGGCTGGACCACGCCGAGGAGGCCGCGGGCGCGCACCGGGCACTGTGGCGGCGGGGCATCATGACCGACGTGATCGGTGCGCTGGAAGGGCTGTCCGCGTACCGGATGCTGATCCTGCCGGGGCACTACCTGATGACCGACGCGCAGGCCGCGGAGCTGCGGTCCTGGGTCGAGGGCGGCGGCCGGCTGGTCGTCACCTACCTGACGGGCGTCGCCGACGAGTACGGCCGGGTGCGGACCGGCGGATATCCGGGGGCGTTGCGCGGGTTGCTCGGCGTCCGGGTGGAGGAATTCCACCCGCTCGGGCCGGATGACCGGGTCGCGCTCGCGCCGGCCGCGGCTGCTTCCGCGGTGCCGGCGGGCCTTCCCGCGGTGACCGGTGAGCTGTGGAGCGAGACCGTGCACCTTGCCGGGGCGCAGCCCGTTCTCCGGTACGCCGGTGGGGTTCTCGACGGCCGGCCGGCGGTGACGCGCCATCCCGTCGGGGACGGCGTGGCGTACTACGTCTCCACCCGCCTCGACCCGGACAGCTACGGTGACCTGCTCACCACGGTCGCGGCGTCGGCCGGTGCCGTCCCGGAGCTGGCCGGGTTGCCGCCCGGTGTGGAGGCGGTGCGCAGGCGGGCCGGCGACCGGTCGTGGCTGTTCCTGCTGAACCACACCGGCGACGGATGCGAGGTGCCTGCTGACGGCGTCGATCTGCTGACGGGTGCCGCGGTGAGCGGCACGGTCAGGGTGCCGCCCGGTGGTGCCGCGGTCATCCGGGAGTCCTGACCGCGGCCGCTGGACGGCCCGCGGATCGCCGGGCAGTAGCGGCCGGGGCACCGGCGACCTTGTGACGCCCGGGCGATCGCAAGCCCCGAAGCGCCACAAGATCCGCCGAGGGCGGCGGGCCGACCGGATGGGCGCTCAGCCGGTGACGGAGAACGAGTTCGTGACGAAGTCCTTGCCGCCGGACGACGAGGTGATCTCGTAGCCGAGCTGCACGTTGCCGATCGTCACGTCGCCGAACCAGCCCCGGGCCCGGATCCACTGGGCGATCGCCCTGATGTCCACGGTGCCGGCGCTGGTGTTGCTGGTCCGGACGAACGAGTACACCTGGTTCGAGCCGTTCGAGCCGCGGTAGATCGCCCAGGTGTGGCCGCCGACCGACGTGGTGGTCTGCAGGCTGCCCAGCGGGCCGACCGCGCCGTACTTGTTCATCCACAGCATGATCTCGTGCGCGTTGTCGGACGACCAGATGTCGTAGGCGGTGGTGAAGGCGACGCCGCTGGTCGGCACGCTGACGTTGAAGCTGCTGGTGGTGGTGCCCAGCGCGCTGACCCGCTTGCCGAGATAGCGGGTGGCGTTCGGGTACGACTTGATGCCGCCGGTGTTCGGGTGGTTCGCCCACACGCCCCAGTTCGAGGTGGAGTTGGCCCAGATCGTCTGCGGCCCGTAGCCCGAGCCCCAGACGTTGTTGTACAGCGTGTAGCCGTTGCTCGACCAGGTGCCCCACCGGTCCGACGACGACCACACGGCGGCCTGGGCCGGTGCGGCGATCACTGTGGACGCGGCGGCCAGCAGCGCGGCGACGAGCGTCCCGGTGAGCACCCGCAGGGAACGTCTCATGATCCCTCCTTCGTTTGTTTGGAGTCACAACTAAGTAAAACGATACATGTCGATTGGCCATGGTTGTGGGAGGTGGACGGGCTGTGAGCGCTCCCAATTCCTGATCCAGCGGGGCTGAGCTGGTTCTTTAACTTCCCGGCAACATATTTACAACCTCGCTGTGGGCGCACTACTGTGAGCGCTCCCAGTATCGAGCAGATTCGATCGACAGGCGGTCGCGCATGTTTCTCCGTGAAGTCCGGAAGCGGATCGGTGTCCTCGGCGCCTTTCTCGCCGTCACCCTGCCCGCCGCGGCGCTAGCCGTGCCCGCCGGTGCGCAGGCCGCCACGCTGTCGATGCGCGGCGCCGACGTCTCCACCCTGCAGCGCGCCGTCGACCTGGGCGCGAAGTACTACACGGCCGCGGGCGCCGTCGCCGACCCGCTCGACATCCTCAAGGGCGCCGGGGTCAACTACGTCCGGCTGCGGGTCTGGAACAACCCGGTCAGCGGCTACAACAACGCCGCCAAGGTGCTGGCGTACGCGAGGACCGTCAAGGCCAAGGGCTTCAAGCTGCTGATCGACTTCCACTACTCGGACACCTGGGCCGACCCGGGCGTGCAGACCAAGCCCGCGGCCTGGTCCAGCCACGGGATCAGCGCGCTGACCAAGGACGTCTACGACTACACGTACGGGCTGTGCACCAGCCTGAAGGCGCAGGGCACCACGCCGGACAGCGTGCAGATCGGCAACGAGATCAACGTCGGCATGCTGTGGAACGACGGCAAGGTCGTCAACAACGACTTCACCAACCTGAGCCTGCTGCTCAAGTCGGGCTACAACGCGACCAAGGCCTGCAACTCCTCCACCCAGGTCATCATCCACACCGCCAACTCCGACAGCGACGCGCACGCCCGCTGGTTCTACGACGGCATCAAGGCCAAGGGCGTCGCCTGGGACGTCACCGGACTGTCGTACTACTGCAACTGGCACGGCACGATGGCCAACATGACCAGCGTCATCGCGGACATGATCTCCCGGTACGGCAAGCCGACGATCCTGGCCGAGACCGCGACCCCGTTCACCACGAACAACGCGGACAGCACCGGCAACAGCATCAACACCGCGTGCCCGGGCTACCCGGCGACCTGGGCCGGCCAGGCGGCGGCCTTCACCGCGGTGCAGAACGCGGCCAAGGCGGGCGGCGCCATCGGCGTCTTCTACTGGGAGCCGACGTGGACGGCGGTGCCCGGCAACGGCTGGAACCCGGCGAACATCGCGACCTCGGGCGACGGCTGGGACAACATGGCCGTCTTCAACTGGACCAACGTCTTCAACGGCTCCGTGAAATGGATCAGCTGAGCCGCTCCGCCGCTCCGCCGACCGGCCGGCTCGCGCACCGCGCGTCCGGCCGGTCTGGGGTCGCGGTCTGGGGTCGCGGTCTGGGGTCGCGGTCGGGGTCTGGGGTCGCGGTCGCCGTTTCCTATCCGGAAGCAGAGCGGGGGCCGGCCGGGCCGGCGGCCTGCGGCGTGCTCCACCAGTCGGCCGGGCCGTTGTCCGGCCCGGCGCCGTCGCGGGACTGCCGCAGCAGCGCCTCGATCTGCTCCGATCCGGCCGGCCGGGCGAAGAGATAGCCCTGGCCGTACGTGCAGCCCAGCGCGCTGAGCAGGGAGTGCTGGTCGACGTTCTCGATGCCCTCGGCCACCGTCTGCAGCCGCAGGGCCCGGCCCAGTTGCACGACCGCCTCGGCCAGGGTGGCGTCGTCCGGGTCGGTCGCGATGCCGTCGATGAACGCCTTGTCGATCTTCAGGATGTCGATCGGGAAGCGCCGCAGGTAGGACAGCGACGAGTAGCCGGTGCCGAAGTCGTCGATGGCGATGTGCACGCCCAGGTCGCGCAGGTCGCGCAGGGTGCTGATGGTGGCGTCCGTGTCCTGCATCAGCAGCGACTCGGTGATCTCCAGGACCACCCGCCCGGGGTCGATTCCCGAGTCACGCAGGACCGCGGCGACGTCGGCCACCAGGTCGGTGTGCTGGAACTGGCGGGCGGACAGGTTGACGCTCACCCGCAACCGCTGCGCCCCCGGCACCTCCCGGTGCCAGGCGGCCGCCTGCCGGCAGGCCTCGGCCAGCACCCAGTGCCCGAGCGGCACGATGATCCCGGTCTGCTCGGCCAGGCCGATGAAGGTGTCCGGTCCCAGCAACCCGCGCTCGGGGTGCTGCCAGCGCACCAGCGCCTCGACGCCGATCAGCTCGCCGGACGGCAGGTCGACGATCGGCTGGTAGTGCACCAGGAACTCGTCGGCGGCCAGGGCCTGCTCCAGCCGTACCCGGGCCTCGGCCTCCTGGACGGCGTCGGCGTACATCGACTCGTCGAACACCACGTAGCGGTCGCGGCCGGCGGTCTTGGCCGCGTACATGGCCAGGTCGGCGTCGCGCAGCAGTTCGTGGGTGTCGGCCTCGGACGAGGTATGGGTGATCTTGGCCGAGGCGATGCCGATGCTGGCGGTGGTGATCAGGTCGCGGTGGCCGACCCGGACGGGCAGCCGGACGATCTCCAGCAGGCGTTCGGCGAGCGCCGCCAGTTCCAGGTCGTCCAGGCCCTCCACGAGCACCGCGAACTCGTCCCCGCCGAGCCGCGCCAGCGTGTCGGACGGCCGGATGCAGCCGTTCATCCGTTCCGCGACGGCCCGGATGAGCTCGTCACCGGCGACGTGCCCGAGGGTGTCGTTGACCTTCTTGAAGTCGTCCAGGTCGACCAGCAGCAGCGCCACCCGGCCGTTGCCGCGCAGGTTGCGGGCGACCGCCTGGTTCATCCGGTCGCCGAGCAGCGCCCGGTTGGGCAGCCCGGTGAGCGAGTCGTGGAACGCCTGCCGGGTGAGCTCACCCTCGAGGGCCTTCTGGTCGCTCACGTCGCGGATGGTCAGCACGACCGCGCCGATGTGCGGGTCGTGCAGCCGGTTGGTGCCGGTCACCTGCACGTTGATCCAGCGCCCGTCGGCGTGCCGGCACCGCGAGTCGATCCGCGCGGTGTGACCCGGCTCCGCCGCGCGCAGGTCGGCCATCCAGGCGGACACCATCGGGAGTTCCTCGGGGTGGGTCATCGCCACCAGGGCCTCGGTGGTGAAGCGCGACGCGTCCTGGCCCAGGATCCGGCCGGACGACGAGCTGGCGAAGACCACCCCACCGTCCGCGACCGCCAGCACGGCATCCGAGCCGTTCTCCAGCATCGCCTCGTTGCGGTGGTCGGCGACGGCCCGCTGGAGGTCCTGCTGCCGGCGGTTGTTCGCGGTCAGCACGCACAGCCCGGCCACCACGGTCAGCACCATGGACAGCGACATCACCAGGGTGGGGTCCGGCCGCACCGTGGTGACGGCGAGGATGACATACCCGGCCTGGCCGAGCACGCCCAGCCCGAGGACCGTCCGGGGCCGGCACACCGCGGCGGCGGACACGACGATCACGATCGCGCCGGCCGGGTAGATCACCAGGCGGTCGGCGTCGAGCTGGCTGAAGGCGTACAGGCCGGCCAGGGTGGCCCCGTACCAGGCGGTGAGCCAGCCGTGCCAGTCGGCGCGCCCGGCGATCCGGGTCCACGGCAGCGCGCTCGCGGCCAGCAGCAGGACCAGGCTCAGCCCGAGCGGTACGAGCCACCACCGGTGCTGCGGCGCCCAGGCCACCTCGACCCGGACGGTGCCCAGGAGAGTGAGCGCGGCGATGATCCACAAGTCGAGCCGGATCTGCCGCGCACGATACTGCGCCAAGGAGGCGTCGGGTCCGGTCCAGAGTTGCACGCCCCACATGTCGGACGGCGGGCACCGGACCGGAGACAAACCGCCGACTTTTGTTTCTTCCGGAGGCACGCGAGGATGGTCGGCCGGCGCTGGGAGAAGGAGAGCGTAGTGACCGATCGGACCGGAGTCATCGGCGTGATGCTGCCCCGGGACCTGCCTCGCGACCAGGTGCTGCCGTTCGCCCGGCGGGCCCGGGAGGTCGGCTTCAAGCAGCTGTGGGTGGTCGAGGACCTGGGCTTCCGGGGTGGCATCGCGCAGGCCGCGGCGGTGCTCGCCGCGACCGGCGACATCCACGTCGGCATCGGCCTGTTGCCGGTCGGCGCGCGCAACGCCGCCTTCGCCGCCATGGAGTGCGCCACCCTGGCCGAGCTGTTCCCGGGCCGGATCTCCGTCGGCGTGGGACACGGCATGCCGCACTGGATGCGCAGCGCCGGAGCCTGGCCGCCGAGCCCGCTGGGGCTGCTGGAGGAGTACGTGCGGGCCCTGCGCGCGCTGCTGCGCGGGGAGCGGCTCGACGTCGAGGGGCGCTACGTCCGGCTCTCCGGGGTCGCCCTCGAGACGCCGCCGGCCGTCGTGCCGGACATCCTGGCGGGCGTCCGCGGGCCCCGGTCGCTCGCGGTCTCGGGCCGGGTGGCCGACGGCACGATCCTCGCCGACCCGGTGACCCCGGAGTACGTACGCGCCGCACTCGGGCAGGTCGCGGCGCCCCGCCCGCACCGGCTGGTCGCCTACAACGCGGTCGCCGTCGACGCCGATGCCGACCGGGCCCTGCGGGCGGCGCGGCCCGCCCTGGCCTGGGTGGGCGAGCCCGACCTGGCGGCGCACGTCGAACCGCTGCCGTTCGCGGACGGGCTCGCCGCGCTGCGGGCGCGGTGCGCGTCACGGGAGGAGTTCGCGCAGCGGTTGCCGGACGACTGGGTACGCCGGCTGACCCTCGCCGGGACACCGGCGCAGGTCCGGGCGCGCCTCGACGAACTGTTCGCCGCCGGGGTGACCAGCGCGGTCCTGAGCCCGGTCGGCCCCGACCCGGCGGCGGCGCTCGACACGCTGGCGGCGCTGCTGTAGCGGCGGTGCTGGCCGGCGGGTGGAACGGGCCTGACAAGATCCTCGTCATCGATGCCGCTGATGCGAGGGACCGCCGCCATGCCCCGCGAACGCCCGTACCTCCCGCGAGACCAGGCCGCGCCCCGCGGCGGCCCCGGCGATCCGGTGCGTGACGCCCTGGACCTGTTCGGCACCCGCCGCGCGACCCGCCGCCCGGCCACCCCACCGGCCGCCACCACGGATCGGCCGCCTCCGGAGCCGCCGCCACGGCGACCGTCCGCTTCCTCGCGGCAGCGGTCCCGCGAGGAAGCGGCTCCTGAGTCGCGGCCGTCTGTTCTCTCGCGGCAGCGGTCCGGCGAGGAAGCGGCTCCTGAGTCGCGGCCGTCCGTTCTCCCGCGGCAGCGGTCCGGCCGGGAACCGGGTCCGGCGCGCCGGCCGGCCGGCGCGGCGCCCACGCCGCCGTCGTCCCGCAAGCGGCTGGCCGGCAGCCGCCGCCGGATCCGGCTGGCCACCGTGTTCGTCCTGGCGCTGTTCACCGTGATCGGGATGCGGCTGGTGGTGCTGCAGGTCGGTCAGTCACCAGAGGCGCTGGGAGTGCTCCTGGAGCAGCAGCGCAGCCGGCTCGTCGAGATCACGCTGCCGGCGGCGCGCGGCAGCATCGTGGACCGGTCCGGCGCCGTGCTGGCCCGCAGCGTCGAGTCCCGGTACGTCTACGCCGACCCCGAGCTGATCAAGGACGCCCCGGCCGCCGCCGCCCGGCTGTCCCCGCTGCTCGGCGTCGCCCCGTCTCGGCTCGCCGCGCTGATGGCGAAGCGGCAGCGGTCCGACGGCACCCCCTCGCGCTTCGAATACCTGGCCCGCGGCATCGACATCTCGCGCGCGCACGGCGTCGCCGGTCTCGGCCTGGCCGGCATCGGCACCGGCCGAGACGAGCGGCGCGACGTGCCCGGCGCCGACCTGGCCGCCAACCTGATCGGCTTCACCGGCGAGGACCGTACCGGGCTGGAGGGCCTGGAGGCCCGCTACGACGGCCCGCTGCGCGGCCGGGACGGCCGGCTGGTGTACGAGCGCGGCAACCCCCGGGTCGACCAGGGCCGGCTGGCCAAGGAGATCCCCAGCGGCTACCACCGGCTGACCCCGGCCCGCCCCGGCGCCACGCTGCACCTGACGATCGACCGGGACCTGCAGTTCGAGACGCAGCGCGCGTTGTGCCCGCCGCTGGCGAAGGCGAACGCGACCGTCGGGGCGGCGGTGGTCATGGACGTGCGCACCGGCGAGGTGCTGGCCCAGGCGAGCTGCCCGGGCTTCAACGCGGCGAAGCCGCTGGACTACCCGCCCGCCAGGCGGGCCGACGCCGCGAGCGGCGTCGCCGCCGAGCCGGGCTCCACCCACAAGGCCTTCGTCGTGGCCGCCGCGCTGCAGGAGGGCCTGATCACCGCGGACACGACGGTTCCGGCGGGTGCGTCCCTGGTGCGCGGCGGTACGACGTTCACCGACGACCACCCGCAGCCGGCCGGCACCCACCTCACGATCCCGCAGGTGCTCGCGTACTCGTCGAACGTCGGCACGATCGCGGTCGCCGACCGGCTCGGCCCCCAGCGGATCTTCGCGTACCAGCAGCGGTTCGGGCTCGGCAGCGCCACCCAGGAGGGCATGCCGGGGGAGAGCGCCGGCCGGCTGCTGCCCCCGGCGAACTGGAGCCCCTCGGCCTCGGGCTCGGTGCCGATCGGCGCCAGCGTGGACGCGACACTGATCCAGCTGGCCGCGGGGTACGCGGCCATCGCCAACGACGGCGTGTACGTCTCGCCGAGCCTGGTCCGGTCCACCGTCGACGCCGACGGCGTGGTGACGCCCGGCGCGGCGCCGCGGACCCGGCGGGTGCTCAGCCCCCAGGTGGCCGCCCAGGTCCGGACGATGCTGGAGGCCGTCGTCGTGCTGCCCGGTGCCACCGGTAGCCGCGCGGCCGTGCCCGGCTACCGGGTGGCCGGCAAGACCGGCACGGTGGACCGCCTCGTCAACGACCACTACACCACCGCGAACACGGTCTCCTTCATCGGCATGGCGCCGGCCGAGGCGCCCCGCTACGTCGTCGCGGTCTCCGCGGCGGTGCCGCAGGGCACCGGCGGTGACCTGGCGGCGCCGGTCTTCAGCGGCATCATGGGACTCACCCTGGGGCGGTACCGGGTGCCGCCCTCGACGACCCGGCCGCCGTCGTTCGACTGACGTGCAGGGTAGGTTGTGGCTGGCGTGGCAGGGATGCGAAAGGACGACCACATGCTCACCGGGGAGGACCGATGACGACAGACCGGTCCCGGTCCACCGGACGCCCGACCCTCGACCAGGTCGCGGAACGGGCCGGGGTCGGCCGCGGCACCGTGTCCCGGGTGGTCAACGGGTCGGCGCAGGTCAGCCCGGGCGCCAAGGCCGCGGTCGAGGATGCGATCGCCGAGCTGGGCTACGTGCCGAACCGGGCCGCCCGCACGCTGGTGACCCAGCGGACCGACTCGATCGCCCTGGTCATCTTCGAGTCCGGGGAGCGGTTCTTCGCCGAGCCGTTCTTCGGCCGCATCGTGCAGTCCATCGCGTCCGTCCTGGTGGAACGAAACCTGCAGATGGTCCTGATGATCTCCCAGTCGGCCCAGGAACGGGAACGGCTGGAGGGCTACCTGACCCGCCAGCACGTCGACGGCGCCCTGCTGCTGTCGCTGCACGGCACCGACAACCTGATGGCCAAGCTGGAGCAGCGGGGCGTGGCCACGGTCCGGGCGGGCCGGCCGACCCAGGCGGAGCAGGGCTGCTTCGTCGACGCGGACAACCGCGGCGGCGCCCGGGAGGCGGTGGACTACCTGCGCCGCTCGGGGCGCCGGCGGATCGCCACCATCACCGGGCCGATGGACATGGCGCCCGGCCTGGCCCGCCTCGACGGATACCGCGACGTGGTGGGTGAGGGGATCGTCGTGCACGGCGACTTCAGCGAGGAGAGCGGCGCCGCGGCGATGCGGGAGCTGCTCGACCGGCACCCGGGCATCGACGCGGTCTTCGCCGCGTCCGACATGATGGCCGCGGGCGCGCTGCGGGCCATGCGCGAGCGCGGGCTCTCGGCGCCGGGGGACATCGCGGTGATCGGCTTCGACGACTCGGTGATCGCCCGGCACACCGATCCGCCGCTGACCAGCGTGCACCAGCCGATCGAGGAGATGGGCCGGCAGCTGGTCCGGCTGCTGCTCGCCAAGATCGACGGCAACGATCCCGGGCCGGGCGGGCCGGTGCTGAGCACCCGCCTGGTCCTCCGCGGCTCAGCCTGACCATCCCGCCGGTGGGCCGGATGAGCCACCGGCTGCAGGCCGGGGTCAGCCCGAGCTCAGCGCCGCGTGCAGGTCGGCCAGGCGGGAAAGCAGGACCTCGCCCCGGGCGCCGTCCACACTGCCCTCGTCGACCCGGTCGCGCAGCTTGCGCCGCAGCTCGGCCACCTGGTCGTCCGCCTCGCCCGGGTCCGCGCGGCCCAGCGGCCGGAGCAGGTTGAGCAGGTCGACCGCGACGTCCGGCCGGATCTGCCCCTCGTCCCGGCCGGCCTCGACCGCCGAGCGGACCCGGGCGAGCGCGACGTCGACGTCCAGCGGTTCGGCCGTCCGAAGGGCGGTCCGCGGGGTCGCCGTGGCGGGCGGCGAGGATGGCGGGCTCGACAGGGGCGGGCTCGACGGGGGTGGGGTCGCCGCGGGGGAACGCCCGGCCTCCACGGTCGGCCGCGAGGAGCCCAGCGCCGCGAAAAGGGCGAGCGCCGAAACGGCCAGCGCCACGAGCGAGGACCAGAGCACCAGCCGCCGGCGACGCGAGCCCGGCCGCGCCCCGCCGCCCGACCCGGGAGCCGACCCGCGCACCGGCCCACCGCCGTCGGCCGGATCCCGCGCCGGGTGGCCGGTCCCGGTTGGCGGGTCCTGGGTCGGCTGTGCGGGCCAGGCTGCCGGGCTCTGGGTCGGCTGCGTGGCCCTGGCTGCCGGGTTGTGCGCCGGGTGACCCGTCCCGGTTGGCGGGTTGTGCGCCGGGTAGGCGACGCCGACCGCCGGGTTGAGCGCCGGCTGCCGGGCGGCCGGCGGCGGCGGTGTGACCAGGTCCGTCAGCCCGTCGCCGACCGCCACGGCGGTCGGCCGCCGCTCCGGCTCGTCGACCAGGCAGCGCCGCACCAGCTCGCGCAGCGCCGGGGGCAGCGTGGACGGCAGCCCCGGCGCCCCGCCCGCGCGGGCCGCCGCCAGCTCCTCCCAGGTGTCCACCGGGTACGGTGGCTGCCCGGTCAGCATCTCGAACAGCAGCACGCCCAGGCCGTACACATCGGTCGCCGGTTCGGCGGGCTTGCCGTCGAGCCGTTCCGGGGCCACGTACGCCGGGGTGCCGAAGGTCGCGCCGGTCTCGTCGTCGTCCGGCTCGCCGGTGACCGCGCTGATGCCGAAGTCGAGGATCTTGACGCCGGTCGGGGTCAGCATGACGTTGCCCGGCTTCACGTCGCGGTGCACGACCCCGCTGGCGTGCGCCGCGATCAGCGCGCCGGCCACCGCGGCGCCGATCGCGGCGGCCTCGGGCCACGGCAGCGGCGCGCGGGCCAGCCGGGCCGCCAGGGTCTCGCCGGTCAGCAACTCCATCACCACGAACGGCGCCACCGAGCCGTCCGGGCGGACCGCCTCGTCGTAGTCGTGCACCGCGGCGATGTTGGGGTGCGACAGCCGCGCGCCCATCCGGGCCTCTCTCCAGGCGAGCTGGAGCACGTCCGTGCGGGCCCGGTCCAGGCCGGTGGGCAGCTTCAGGGCGACCGGCCGGGCCAGCAACTCGTCCTGGGCGTGCCAGATCTCGGCCATGCCGCCGGTCTCCAGGCGGCACACCAGACGGTAGCGGAACGCCAGAATGGTGCCCGCCGCCGGCCAGTCGTCGCTCATCGGATTCCTTCCGTGGATACTCCGGCTCTCAGGCCGGAGCGGAAGCGGAAGCTACGGCCGTGCGGCGCGTCGCCTCGGTCGGCACTAGCGGGGTGACTAGTCTATGGTCGTGTCCAGGGCGGTGAAGCGGGCGTTCCGGTACCGGTTCTACCCGACCGCCGGGCAGCCCGCCGAGTTGGCCCGGACCTTCGGTTGGGTCCGGAAGGTCGACAACCTGGCCCGGTCCGCGCGGACCGAGGTGTGGACGCTGCGCCAGGAAAGGGTCCCCCACAACGCCACCAGTGCGTTGCTTACCAGTTGGACGAAGTTCGCCAAACGCGCCCGGTGCCCGAGGTTCAAGAGCCGGAAACGCTCGCCCAAGTCGGCGGAGTGCACCACCAGCGCCTTCCGCTACCGCGACGGTCGGCTCATTATCGCAAAGATGGCCGCATCGCTGGATATCGTCTGGTCCAGGCCTTTGCCCGAGGGTGCGTCGCCGTCCACTGTGACCGTTGGCCAGGACGCTGCCGGCCGTTGGTTGGTGTCCTTGCTCCGCGACGACGTGATCCCGGAAAGCGCCGCGATCGGGGCGGTCGGCATCGACGCCGGTCTGGACCATCTGCTCACCCTGTCCACCGGGGAGAAGATCAGCAACCCGCGGCACGAACGCGCCGACCGGGGCCGGCTGGCCCGCGCCCAGCGGAGCCTGTCGTGCGAGGAGAGAGGCTCCGCGAACCGGGCCAAGGCCCGGCTCAAGGTCGCCCGCGTGCATGCCCGGATCGCCGACCGGCGCCGTGACCATCCGCACAAGCTGACGACTCGGCTCGTTCGTGAGAACCAGACGATCGTGATCGAGGATCCGGCCGTCCGCGACATGGTCGAGAATCGCGGCCCGGCCCGTGCTATCGGTGACGCGGCCTGGCGGGAGTTCCACAAGGCTGAGTGGCAGGGTCGCGTGGTGGTCGCGGCGGACCGTTGGTGCCCGTCGTCCAAGCCGTGCTCGGCCTGCGGCGCGCTGGCCGAGACGATGCCGTTGACCGTCCGCGAGTGGGCGTGTCGGTGTGGCATCGTGCGTGACCGGGACGTGAACGCGGCGCGGAACATTCTCGCGGAGGGGCTCTCCGTGTCTGCCTGTGGAGGCGGGGTAAGACCTCAACGGGAGTCCTCCCGGACGGGGCAGTCGCCGGTGAAGCAGGAAACCCGGCGGGTGGAGGAAGTCAACTCGGAACACTCGCCCAGCGCACGTGTGGTGTCAACTCGTGGTGACACCACACGTCACCCGTCTCCGACCACCGACCCGCCCCATCTACGCCCGGTGGACGCCACCCCGGTTCCGTGCGGCACGTCCCGGCCCGCCACACAGCGATCCGCGCCGGCCGAGATGGCAGGGCAGCGTGCTGCTGGCCCGCCTGGACCGCAAGGACGAGAAAACCCGCCGGTTCGGCGACCTCGCCGGCGCGTCCGGCAGGGGATCGAGTCGGTCAACCGAGCAGCTCGCCGAGGGCGGCGGCGAAGACCTCGTGGTGGCGGTCCACGTCGCCGGTGGTGGTCTGCGGGCACATCAGCGCCATGTTGTGGAACGGGGTCAGCAGGACACCCCGGTTCATCAGGTACGTGTGCAGGAAGTCCTCCAGCCCGGCGTCGGCGGTGGCGGCCGAGGCGGTGCCGGTGCGCGGTGCCGGGCTGGTGAAGCGGTATTCCACCCGCGCCCCGAGCTGGGCCACCGACCAGGGCAGGGCGTGGTCGGCGATGATCTTCCGCACGCCGTCGGCGAAGGCGGTGGCCACCTCGATCATCCCGGTGAACGCGGCGTCGGTGAGCACCTCCGCCAGCGTCGCCCGGGTGGCGGCCATCGACACCGGGTTGCCCGCGAGGGTGCCGCCGACGCCACCCATGTCGATCAGGTCGAGGTCGGTGCGCCCGGTCAGCCGCTCGGCGAGGGCGGCGCTCAGCCCGTACGCGCCGACCGGGATGCCGCCCCCGATGGCCTTGCCGATGGTGATCACGTCCGGGTCCAGGGACCAGGCGGCGGTCGCGCCGCCGGGCCCGGCGGAGAAGGTGTGGGTCTCGTCGTTGACCAGGTAGGTGCCGTGCTCCCGGGTCAGCGCCCGGACCCCGGCGAGGTAGCCCGGCTCGGGCAGCACGATGCCGATGTTGGTCAGCGCCGGCTCCATCAGCACCGCGGCGACATCGCCGTGCGCCAGCTCGCGGGCCAGCCCGGCCAGGTCGTTGAACTCGGCGACCCGGCTGGTCAGGGTCACGTCACCGGGCGCGCCGACGTTGCCCTCGCGGCTGCGCGGCCGGCCGTCCGGGCCGACCACGATGAGCGACTCGTCGACCGAGCCGTGGTAGCAGTAGCTGTTGACCAGGATGCGGCTGCGGCCGGTGACCGCGCGCAGCAGCCGGATCGCCCAGCGGTTGGCGTCGGTGGCGGTGAGCGCGAAACTCCAGGCCGGCAGGCCGAACCGGCGGCTCAGCTCGGCGCCGACCAGCGCGGCGTCCTCGGTCGGCACCATGGTGCTGGCTCCGCCCAGGTCGGCCAGGCGCCGGGTGACCGCGGCGACGACCGGCGCGGGGGAGTGCCCGGCCATCGCCGCGGTGTCACCGAGGCAGAAATCCACGTACTCCTGGCCGTCGATGTCGGTGAGCCGGGCCCCGCGGGCCCGGTCGAGGTAGACCGGGAAGCCGGCGGCGCTCTTGTTCATCCAGGTCATCGGCACCCGGCCGAACAGGTGGTCGGCGCGGGCGTAGGCCGCTGCCGACCGGGGGTGCCGGTCGGCGAAGGCGGCCCGCTCGCGCTCCGTCAGCACCCGCAAGCGGCTACGGTCGATGGAATCCGTCGGCATGGCGCGACGTTACCAACGAACCATGCCCGCGGAGACCCACCGGACGACCGATTCCACGATCCGGCCGCCGGGTGATCAGAAGAGCGAGAGCTGGCCCGGGGTGGGATCCCGGCGGCTCGTCAGCCCGCCCCGCAGCCGCCAGGGCTGCAGCTCGGGCATCGACTCGGTGCTCACCGCCGGCGGCCTCCCGCCGGTCAGGGCCCACAGCGACGGCCCGAAGTTGATGCCGCGCCCGGACAGGACGGACCGGACCGCGCCGAGCCGCAGCGGCAGCCGGGCCGCGTGCAGCTCCGGCATCGGCAGGTCGGCGCGCATCCGCATGAGCCGGCGGTTGCGCTCGACGATCTGCCGGGTCTCCGGCCGGCCCAGCTCGTCGGTGGCCTGGGCGCCGACGACGTCGCGCACCGACTGGGCGTCGCCGGCGTCGATGGCCGCCCAGGCGGCGTCGACGGTGTCGAAGGCGGCCAGCAGCCGGGCCGCGGTGGCCGAGCCGAACCGGCGGGCCCCGGGCAGGTTGTCGGAGGGGTCGCCGCGCAGGGCCGCATAGTCGCGGTACTGCGCGGCCCGGACGCCGCAGAGCGCCAGCAGGCCCTCGGGGTCGACCAGGACGGCCTCGTCGAAGCCGCCGTTGCGGACCCGCAGCACCGAGGTGGTGTCGTCGATCAGCGCGAAGGCGTCCCGGTCGCTGGTCATCAGCACCGACCGCCAGCCGTGCCGGCGGGCGTGCGCGGCCGAGCTGGCCAGCACGTCGTCGGCCTCGTACGCGGGCGGCACGACCGTGCACACCCCGGCCGCACCCAGCAGCCCGGGCGCACCGGCGATCTGCTCGCTGAGGTCCGCCGGCTTGTCCGGCCGGTGCGCCTTGTACGCGGGGTAGTCGACGCGCCGCGCGGAGTCGTCGGGACAGTCGAAGCCGACCAGCACGGCGTCCGGGCGCAGGTGCGCGGCCGCGCGGGCGAGGTAGCCGACCAGCCCGCGCAGCGCCCAAACCGGCCGGCCCGCCTGGTCCAGCAGCCCTTCCATGGCAGCGGCGTGGTAGGCGCGGTGCAGCAGGCTGTTGCCGTCCAGGACGAGCAGCAGGGGTGCGGGGGGTGACACCCGGACAGCCTATGCCGGGCCGTAGCGGGCGACGAGCTCCGCACCGAGGCGGGCGAGCTCGGCCCGGACCGGCTCCGGCTCGATCACCTCGACGGCCGCGCCCCAGCCGGCGAGCTGCTCCGCGATGGACAGCGCCATCGGGGCCGCGACCCGCACCCGGACCCGGCCGTCGGGCAGGGTCTCCAGCGGCTCGCAGTGCCGGCCGAAGTGGTCACGCAGCACCGGCAGCAGGCGCCCGGCGATCAGCACCGTCGCGGAGAGCAGCGAACGGCGTTGCTCCATCTCGCCGACCACCCGTTCCCACTCGCGGGCCAGGTCGAAGCCGGCGGGCCGCTCGGCGACCTGGCCGGTCACCTCCGCGGCCGCGATCCGGTCCACCCGGAAGGTCCGCTGCCCCTGCCCGGTGCCCGCCACCAGATACCAGACGTCGTCCTTGTCGACCAGCCCGAGTGGATCGACGAGGCGCCGCGACACGCCGCCGCGGCCGGTGTAGTCCAGCACGACCTTGCGGCGGCGGACGACGGCGTCCTGGAGCAGGTCGACCAGCTCCGGGCGTGGCTTGTCGCGCTCGCCCCAGCGGGCCGGGTCGACCACGACGACGTCGGCGGCCGCCTCGGCGTCGGCCCGGAAGGTGTCCGGCAGGGCCCGGATCAGCTTGCGCAGCGCCGACCGGATCGGCGGCGCCACCGCGGCGGCCGGCCCGGCGAGCAGGAAGAGCGCCCGGGCCTCGGCCGAGGTGAGCCCGGTGAGATCGG
This sequence comes from Actinoplanes sp. ATCC 53533, assembly GCF_003947245.1. NCBI lineage: Bacteria > Bacillati > Actinomycetota > Actinomycetes > Micromonosporales > Micromonosporaceae > Actinoplanes > Actinoplanes sp. ATCC 53533. Next base: position 42,147 of record NZ_QHHV01000104.1, read on the forward strand.
TGCGGGCGCCGCCCACCAGCGACCAGCCACCACCGCGGCCGGGCTGCGGATAGACCGGGACCCCGGCCGTGGACAGCGCCGCCAGGTCGCGCCGGGCGGTGGCCACGGACACCTCCAGCTCGTCGGCCAGCTCGGCCGCGGTCACCCGGCCCCGGGCCTGCATCACCAACAGGGTGGCCACCAACCGGTCCGCGCGCATGCCGCGATCCTGTCAGGAAAAGTGCTCACATGGTGAGCACTTCAACCCCGCATGATGAGGGTGTTCACCGAGCAGAGCGCAGGGAGAAACCGATGTTCCGAGGATTCGCCACGATCAGCTTCTACGCCGACGACCTCGCCGCGGCGGCGGACTGGTACGCCGAACTGTTCGGCACGAAGCCCTACTACGCCTTCCCGCCGGCACCCGCGGAACCGGCGTACGTCGAGTTCCGGATCGGCGACGACCAGGACGAGCTCGGCCTGATCAACCGCCGGTACGCCCCGCCCGGCGCGGCCACCATCCCCGGCGGCGCGGTCATGCACTGGCACGTCGACGACCTCGCCGGCACGGTGCAGCGGCTGCTCGCCCTGGGCGCGACCGAGTATCAGCCGATCACCCACCACGGCGACGGCGAGGGCTTCGCGACGGCGTCCGTGATCGACCCGTTCGGCAACGTGCTGGGCGTCATGCACAACCCGCACTACCTGGAGATGCTCGCCGCCCGGGCCGGGGCCGGCTGACCTCACGACGGAGAAGGGCTCAGCTCCGGCGGCGGCCGTCCGATTGTCGGGTCCGACCGCCGGAGCAGAGGAGCCGACATGCACCGTACCCGTATCCGCACCCGTACCCGCGCCGGCGGCCGCTGATGGCCGCGGCAACCGACACCGTCGCCGGCGTCATGAGCGGCTTCGTGAGCCTGGGCGTGCCGTGGTGGGGCTGGGCCGCCCTGGCGGTGATGATCTTCTTCGGCCTGCTGGTGCCGCACCAGCAGACGACCGAGGCGGAGGCGGAGGTCTACCAGCGCCGCCAGGAGATCGAGGATTACCTGAGCCGCCGATGACACCCGAATTGCCTGGCGAGCCCGGCCGCCGGCGCATACCATCGCCGCATGACGTGGCGATGTTGATCCACCCGTAGGGGCCACCCCCGCGGGCCGCCGCGGGCGCCGTTCATCCGGTGCCCGTCGCGACCCTGGGGAAAGGCCTCATGACCATCGACTCCGCCCGCGTGCGCCGGCTGGCCGCCACGCTGTACGCGTACGCGTTCCTCGCCGACCTCGTCCTGCTCTATCCGGTGTATGCCCTGCTGTTCACCGACACCGGCCTGCCGGTCTGGCAGATCTCCTCGCTCTTCGTGATCTGGTCGGCCGCCAGCACGCTGCTGGAGGTGCCGTCCGGCGCCTGGGCCGACGCCGTCTCGCGGCGCCTGCTGCTGTGCCTGGCCCCGTTGGTGACCGCCGTCGCCTTCGCCCTCTGGGTGCTCGTCCCGTCGTATCCGGCGTTCGCCGTCGGCTTCCTGCTCTGGGGCGCCGGCGGGGCACTCGCCTCGGGGTCCCTGGAAGCGCTGGTCCACGACGAGCTCGACCACCTCGGCGCGGCGGGCCGGTACGCCCGCACGATGGGCCGGGCCCGGACGGCCGGCACGGCGGGCGTGCTGGCGGCGATCGTGCTGGCCGGCCCGGTGCTGGCCACCGGCGGCTATCCGGCGGTGGGCGCGGCCAGCGTGCTGGCCTGCCTGCTCACCGCCGCCGTCGCCTTCCGCTTCCCGGAACACCGCGAAGCCGCCACCCCGCCCGGATCCGGCCCGGATCAGCACGGAGCGGCCGCTAGCCTGCCCGGATCTGGCCCGGATCAGCACGGTGCGGCCGCTAGCCTGCCCGGGCCCGGCCCGGATCAGCACGCTGTGGCCGGGCCGGTGCGGGACGAGGAGCCGGAGCTGGGCTGGTGGGCCAGCCTGCGCGGCGGGCTTGCCGAGGTCCGGGCCGACGGCAGGGTCCGCGCGGCGGTGCTGCTGCTCGCCGTGGTGACGGCGATCTGGGGTGCGCTGGACGAATACACCCCGCTGCTGGCCGGCGACACCGGCGTCGCCCGGGAGACCGTGCCGGTGCTGCTTCTCCTGCTCTGGCTCGGCGTGACGGCCGGCGGCCTGCTCGCCCCGCTGGGCGAGCGGCTGACCACCCGGGGGTACGCCGCCCTGCTCGCGTGCTCCGGCGTCGCCCTGGCCGCCGGCGCGCTGTCCGCCCGGCCGGCCGGGTTCGTGCTGGTGGCGGCCGGCTTCTGCGGCTTCCAGCTGGCCACTGTGCTCGCCGACGCCAGGCTGCAGGCCCGGATCACCGGCACCAGCCGGGCCACCGTCACCTCGCTCGCCGGGACAGCCACCGACCTGGGCACCATCGCCGTCTACGGCGGCTACGCGCTGCTCGCCACCGGGGCGGGCAACGGCGCCGTCTTCGCGGTGCTGGCGGTGCCGTACCTGATCGTCGCCCTGGCCCTGGTGGTCCGCCGGCCCGGTCCGGCGGTCCCGGGCGAGCCGCACCGGGCTGTCGCCGGGAAAGCATCGCCGTCGGCGAGCAGGATGGAGTCATGACCGAACCGCAGTTGTTGTCCGCCTGGGCCGGGCACTGGACCGGCCCCGGCACCGGGGTGACGGTGATCCTGCCGCCCGCCGGCACCGTCGGCTCCGGCGAGGTGCGCGGCGGCGCCCCCGCCACCCGCGAGTTCGCGCTGCTGGAGCCGACCCGGCTGGTGGACCGGGTCGACGCGGTGGTGCTCTCCGGCGGCTCGGCGTTCGGGCTGGCCGCCGCCGAGGGAGTGATGTCGCTGCTGCGCGAGCGGGGCGAGGGCTTTCCCACCCCGGCCGGGCCGGTGCCGATCGTGATCGGCATGTCGATCTTCGACGGGTCGGTGCGGACCGGTCCGCCGGACGCGGCCGGCGGCCGGGCCGCCGCGTTGTCCGCGTACGCCGGCACCGCACTGACCGGCGGCCGGGTCGGCGCCGGCACGGGCGCCTCGACGGGCAAGTGGCGCGGCCGGCTCGACCCGGGCGGGCTGGGCCTGGCGGAACGCGAGGCGGGCGCGGTCCGGGTGGCCGCCGTCGTCGCCGTCAACGCCTGGGGCGACGTGCTCGGCCGCGACGGCGACCCCCTCTTCGGCGGCCCGCCCGGCCAGACGCGACCCGCCGGGCCGTACGCGATGCAGAACACCACCGTGGCGGTCGTGCTGACCGACGCCCGGCTGTCCAAGAGCGACTGCTTCCTGCTCGCCCAGAGCGGCCACACCGGATTCGCGCGCGCGATCCACCCGGCGCACTCGCGGTTCGACGGCGACGCGGTCGTGGCCCTGGCGACCGGCCTGTCCGCGGCGGAGGCCGACCTCGACCTGCTCCGGGCGGTCACCGTCGACACGGTCGCGGCCGCCGTCCGCGCAGCCGTCATCCCGCCGGGCTAGCAGCGGCCCGGCCCAGGCCCGGGGCTGCTCCGCTCCCGCGTGGCCGTCATCCCGCCGGGCTAGCGGCGGCCCGGCGCAGATCCGGGGCTGGTCCGCTCCCGCGTGGCTGTCATCCCGCCGGGCTAACGGCGGCCCGGCCCAGATCCGGGGCCGGTTCGCTCCCGCGCGAGGGGACCCGCCACGGCAGGGTGGCGACGAGGACGATCAGCATCAGCGTGAACGTGTTGGACAGAATCAGCGCACGCCCGCCCCCGGGCTCGGCCGGGGCGAGCCAGATGGGGGACACGACGCTGAGGGCGTACACCGCGGCCGCGGCCACCGCCGGCAGCGGATCGCGGCGCCGGGCCGCGACGTCCGCCAGGATCAGTACCGCGACCGGCAGGAACACCAGGTGGTGGGTCCAGGACATCGGGCTGACCAGGTTGGCGGTCAGCCCGGTCAGGGTCAGGGCGGTCACCTCGTCGCCGGCCGCGTGCGCCAGCCGGGCCCGGCGCAAACCCAGCACCAGCACCAGCAGGCACCCGGCGAGCCACCAGCCGGCCGGCGCCGACGGCGTGCCGGCCAGCCGGGCGAGCAGCCCGGTCAGGGCCTGGTTGGTCAGTGCGTCCGCCGCACCCACCCGGCCGGTCTGCCACAGCAGGTCACCGAAGTAGCGCAGCGACTCGGCCGGGGCGAGCAGCACCGCGCCGCCGGTCAGCGCGGCGGTCGTCACCGCGGCCGTGCGCGCCGCTCGCCACTGGCCGGTGACCAGCAGATACACGATGAACAGCCCGGGGGTGAGCTTGATCGCGGTGGCGATGCCGACGCCCACGCCGGCCCACCGCGAGCCGCTGCGGCCCAGCACCATCAGGTCCAGCAGCACCAGGGCGAACAGCCACAGGTTGACCTGCCCGAAGCCGAGCGTCTGCCGGACCGGCTCGGTGCACAGCGCCAGCGGCACCGCCGCCACCAGCACGTGCCGCAGCGGGCGGCCGTGCCGGGCGGCGACCGGGGCGGCGAGCACGGCCAGGACCACGGTCAGCGCCAGCACGCTGCCGGCGGCGTTCAGCCAGCCCGCGGTCGCCGCGGGGACGCGGGCGACCGGCATGAGCACGAACGCCGCGAACGGCGGGTAGGTGAAGCCGAGCTCGCCGCGGACCGGGGCGGCGTAGTCGTACAGCTCGCCGCCGTTGCTCCACCAGCGGATCGCGTCGTGGTAGATCACCATGTCGAAGAACCGGTAGTGCGCGTCGAAGGCGCGGACGGCCAGGCCACCGACGGCGGCCAGACCGCAAACCACGAGGGTACGGGCACAGCGTCGGCGGGTGCGGGGCACGGGTTCGGCGAGCAGTGTCAAACGGGTCTCCGATGCTCAGGGCAGCGTCGAACGGCCGGCCCGCGCGATCGGCCCGGCTCGTCGCTTCGGGTGACGGCGGTGCCGTCTACGGCTTGTCGTTTCGGGTGATGGCGGTGCCGTCTACGGCTTGTCGCTCCAGGTGACGGCGGTGACGGCGGTGCTGTACTGCACGGCGCCGGCCGGCAGGCCGGCGTTGGCCGGGCCTGGTTGCCGGATCACGGCCTGGGTGTAGGTGATCCGGTCGGAGTCCGGGCCGAGATACACCTGCCACTCGACGAGCCCGTACCGGGGCGTCGCCGCGGTGTACGCCAGCGCCCGCGCGGGCCGGCCCAGCGGATCCGCCTCGGCCTCCAGCGTCCGCACGCCGGTCAGCCCGGCCAGCATCCGGTAGATCTTCGCGCGGTCGGCGCCGGCCGCCACGTCGGTGAACGTGTCGAGCAGCTTCGCGCCGGTCCGGAACAGCCAGCCCTGCGGGTCCGCGGGCGCGCCCAGCCCGGCCTCGGCCAGCCAGGCGAGCATCGCGGCACCGGTGCGGGCGGGGTCGTCGGGCAGCTCGCCCAGCACACCCGCGTAGGCCTGGTCGCCGGCCAGGTCCGGATACAGGGTCTGCCCGCCGTCCCGGGGCAGCGCGGCCGGCCCGGGTGAGCCGTCCGCGGCATACGCGGCGGCGTCGGCGGCGGTCAGCGGCCGGACGCTCGAGCCCTGCTCGCCGATGGTCAGCCAGCCCTCGCCGGGCAGGCCGTCCGCGGGCTGGACACTCCGGACCGAGTCGACCCGGATGACGTCGTAGCCGGGCCCGGGCCCGAGGTGCACGATCCGGGCCACGGTGCCGGTGGCGTGCACGAACTGCCCGCGCCGGCCCTCGTGCTCGGCCCGCGTCGCGGCCTGCGCCAGGATGCTCTGCGGGGTGGCCCGGCTCGCCACGACCCGGGCCGGGGGCCGGGGCGGGCCCGACTGGTGCACGACGGCATACCCGGCCAGCGCCACGGCGGCGGCCGCGGCCGGGATCAGCCCATACCGCCACGTCGGACCGGTGGCGAGGGCGAGCCGGCGACGCGGGCCGCGAGGCTGCGCCAGCACCTGCCGCTGGAGGAGGAGCGCACGCGGCGAGGCGGCGCTGTCGCGGAGGCCGGCGTCGGGCACGGGGTTGGCGGCGGCCAGCCGGGTCATGGCGTCCTGGTCGGTCATGCGGACCTCCCCCTCGGGTTCGCGGCGCTGGGCAGCCTCGGGTTCGCGGCGCTGGGTAACCTCGGGTTCGCAGGGCTGGGTAACCTCGGGTTCGCGGCGCTGGGCAATCTTGGGTTCGCAGGGCTGGGCAATCTCGGGCTCGCGACGCTGGGCAGCTCGTCGGGTGCCGGCGGCGGCGCCTGGCCCTGGACCTGGCCCTGGTCTTGGTCCGCCGCCGCGAGCAGCCGGGCCAGCCGGCGCCGGGCGCGGTGCACCCGGACCTTGAACGCCACGGCCGTGCAGCCCAGCACGTGCGCGGCGGCGTCGTGGTCCAGGCCCTCCCAGCCGATCAGCAGCAGCGCCTCCCGGTCCAGCCGGGACAGCCGGCCCAGCGCCTCCCGCAGCCCGGCGTCGGCCACGACCGAGACGGCGTGGTCGGGCGCCGGCGGCACGCCCCCGCCGGCGAGCCGGTCGAAGAGCCGGGCCTGGCGCCGGGCGGCCCGTTCCTGGTTGGCCAGGCTGTTGCGGGCGACCCGGTAGAGCCATGGCAGCGGCTCCGCCGGCAGCCGGGCGAAGTGCCGCCAGGCGGTGGCGAAGGTGTCGGCGACGACGTCGTGGGCCTGCGACTGCCCGGTGCGGCGGGACACGAAAGCCAGCACGCGGGGATAGTGCCGGCGGAACAGCGCCGTGAACTCCTCCTCGTCGCTCACGCCGGCCTTCTCCCCTCGTCGCGCGGCCTCGTCGAAACGTTCAGGTCCGGCAGGCGCCCCGGGGTTACCGCATCGACCGACTTTTTCTTCCGTGCGCCGGTCGGGCGGCGGTCAGACGGTGCGCAGATCGAGGGCGTGCCAGACGATCGCGTCCAGGTTGCCGGTCGACCACCACAGCATCCCGCCCCGGTACGACACCGAGCCCGCGTCCGGGCTGATCTCCACCGTGCGGCGGGTGGCGATCTCCACCGCGATCAGCTCGTTGTTACCGGTCAGCTCCGAGTTGGGCCCGATCCGGGAGAGCACCTCGAAGCGGTCCAGCGGCGCCACGTCCACGATCACCGTGGCGGCGGTGTCCCCGGCGAGCCGTTCCCGGCCGCTGCCGTCGGGGCGCATCAGCTCGATCCGGTTGAGCCCGCCGGCGGTCAGCGACGCCATCCGGCACCAGGCCGGGCTGCAGGCCGTCGTGGCCCGGTCGCGGGCCCCGCGCACCGGGCTGTCCCGGCCGGTGCTCAGGTTGCGCAGGACGGTGCTGCCGGAGGTGTCGTTGACGCCGTTGACCAGCCACGGGTAGGCCGACAGCTTCCAGGTGCCCGGCTCGCTGCGGGTCCGCACCGGCCCGCCGGTCAGCGCGACCGAGCGCACCTGGGTGACGTCGCCTTTGGCCGCCGCGACCCAGTGCACCCGGCCGTCGGCGATCACCAGGTCGTACTGCGACTGGTAGAACTCGGCGCGGCCCAGGTCGGCGGTCAGCTCCCGGGGCGCCGGGGCGCCGCTCAGGCCGGCGGTGAAGAGCTGCAGCTTGCCGCCGTCGGTGCTCTCCACCCAGGCCAGCACGTCACCGGCGGCGGTCAGGGCCTGGAACGAGGGATGCCGGGCCCGGGGCAGCCGGCGCAGCTCCCGGGCCGAGCCGTCCGCGGCGACGCGGACCAGGCGCAGATAGCGGTCGTCGGTGGAGGCCGCGGTGCCGATCGAGGTGCGGGCGTCGAGGAAGAGCCCCGGCCGGTATTCGGCGCCATCGTCCAGGGTCGCCTGCACCGCGCCGCGCTGGGCCTGGGGCCAGGCGACCGCCGCGGTCACCGGCGGCGCGGGCGGGGCGTTGCCACCGGCCGGCATCGCCAGCAGGGCGGTGCTCGCCAGCAGCGCGGCGACGAGGCCGAGCCGCGTGCGGGGGGTGCTCATGCGCTCGACCTCCACCGGCGTCCGTGGCTGCCGATGATAGCCACGATCCCGATCCCACCGTCCGGCCGCACGGTTGCCCGACCCATCCGGGGGTTCGGGTAAAGAGCCATTCGGCCCCGAGGCTGACAAGCGCGGCCTGGCGCGCAGCCGGCACCTCGGCACGCTGCAGACCGCCCGGATGTTCGCGATGGCCGACATCGCCAACGCCGACGCCCTGACCGCCTGCTTCAACGAGAAGAAGCACTGGAACTTCTGGCGCCCGGTGACGGCGGTCCAGCTCGCCGACACCGACGGCAACCCGGCGACCACGGCCGACCCGGCCTGGATGCCGCTGGTGGTCACCCCGCCGTTCCCGGACCACACCTCCGGGCACACCTGCTCGACCTCGGCGATCATGCTGGCGCTGCGCACCTTCTTCGGCCGCGACGACCTGTCGTTCAGTGCGTACAGCGCGGACTCGGGGACCACCCGGTCGTTCAGCAGCTTCTCGCAGGCGCTGGCGGAGGTCGTGGAGGCGAGGATCTGGGCGGGTGTGCACTTCCGCAGCGCGGACGTCCAGGGCGTGCAGGTGGGCACGAGGGTGGCCCGCGACGTGCTGGCCCGCGAGTTCCACCGCCGGTAGGCGAACATCAGGCGGCTCCGGCCGGTTCGCGTTGGCTTTGGTGGTTCTGGCCGGGCTCTCCGGAGGGGCGGGGGCGAACATCTCACCCAGCGGCCCGGGCCGCCGATGGACAGGCATGCTGGGTCGCCTCTTCTCCGTCCTCGGCGCTACGGCGGTGGCCGGTGCCCTCGCGGTCGCCCCGGCGGCGCCGGCCGTGGCCGCGACAGCGCCGTGCCTGCCCACCGGCCCGAGCCCGGTGTGCCAGGTCTGGACCGGCACGGTGGTCCGCGTCAACGACGGCGACACCCTGTCGGTCGACCTCGCCGGTGACGGCACCAGCACGCCGCGCTCGATCCGGCTCATCAACGCGCAGGCCATGGAGCTGACCGTCTACTCGTCCGTCCCGCAGCGCCGCCGCGGCGAGTGCCACAGCCTGCCCGCCACCGCCCGCCTGGAACAGCTGATCAAGGCGGGCGGGGGAGTGGTCCGCCTGACGGCCCAGCAGGCGTCCAGCAGCAGCCGCGACCGCCCGCTGCGCAGCGTCGCCGTCAAGATCAATGGCAGCTGGCAGGACGTCGGTCTGGACCTGCTGCGGCGCGGCCTGGCGCTGTGGCAACCGTTCGGCGCCGAGTGGGCCTGGAACCAGCGGTACCGGGTGGCGCAGGCTCAGGCCGCGCGCGACGGCCTCAACCTCTTCGACACCGACACCTGCGGAACGGGCCCGGCGCAGAGCACCCCGATCGGCGTGGTGGTCAACTACGACGCGGCGGGCTCCGACGAGCAGAACCTCAACGGCGAATGGGTCCGCGTCGAGAACCGCTCGGACGCCGCCCTGCCGGTCGCGGGATGGTGGGTACGGGATTCGGCCCTGCGCCGCTACACCTTCCCGCCGGGCACGGTCGTGCCGGCGCGGGACGCGCTCTACGTCCACGCCGGTTCCGGCGCGGCCACCGCCACGCACAAATATTGGGGCCAGACGGCACCGGTCTTCGACAACCCGACGGCCGACGACCATGCCAGGGGCGACGGCGCCTACCTGTTCGACCAGCGGGGCGACCTGCGCGCCTGGATGCAGTATCCGTGCGTGTTGTCCTGCCCGGTGACCCCCGCGCGCCGACCCTGACCTCCGCGCTCCGACCCTGATTCCCGCGCCCGACCCTGACCCCGCGCGCTCCGACCCTGACCTCCGCGCGCCGGGCGGGTGGTGGTCAGCGTCGTTCGAAGAGGATCAGGTTTGCCTTGGTGGCGCGCCAGACCCCCGCTACGCGGTATTGGCTGGTCAGGACCGTGCCGAGCCCGCCGGCGTCGGCCAGCGGCGCCTCCGAGGTCAGCTCCTTGCCCGGCGACTGCCAGCGGAAGAACCAGACCCGCCGCGATGTGCCCAGGCAGGCGACCTTGTCGGCGCACTGGACCGCGTCCAGCTCGCCGACCTCGGCGGCCGGGGTCCGCAGCAGCACGTCGCGGGGCTTCGCCCGGCCGCGCAGCTGATAGTCGATGCCCGCGCGCAGCGACCAGGCGCCCGAGGAGCCGTACACGATCACGTCGCCGGGCTGCTGGTTGCGTTCGAGTTGGCGGCCGACCGTGCGGAAGTCCGGGCCCATGTGGCTGGTCTGGCCGCGCAGCCGCTGCTGGGCCGGATAGCCCACCCCGGCCAGCAGCAGCAGCGCGGCGACCGCCCGCAGCGGCACGACCCGCAGCGACACCGCCGCGCACAGGCAGACCACCGGGACGACCACGAGGACATACCGTGGCACCCACAGCGACGAGGTCACGAACGAGACGCCCATCAGCACCGCCGGCGGCGCGACCGCCAGCACGGCGAACTCGCGCAGCGCCCGGTCGTCGCGGTGCCGGGCCACCAGGGCGAGCCCGATCAGCAGCAGGCCCACCGCCGCGGCGCCGAAGATGTCGCCGGGGGCGTCCAGCACCTGACGCACGGTCATCGGCGGCAGCCAGTCGAGCTGGGAGCCACGCTGGGTGAGGCCGAGATAGACGAACGGCAGCACGGGCAGCACCGCGACCGCGGTCACCACCAACCAGTGCAGCGGCCTGGCTCCCGCCGCGTCCCGGCGGGCGCGGGTGAGCACCGCGTAGCCGTGCCCGATCAGCACCAGCAACGCCAGGATGTGCGAGAGGCCGAGCAGGGTGACGGCGACGCCGTACGCGATCCAGCGGGGCCAGGACGGCTGCCGGAGGGCGCGGTGCAGCAGGAGGGTCGCGAGGGTCGCGAAGAGGAAGGCCAGGCCGTAGGCACGGGCGTCCTGGGCGTACCGGGAAAGCTGCGGCACGGTGACCAGGAGCAGACCGCCCAGCAGGCCGACCGCCGGGCCGAACAGCCGGCGGCCGAGCTCGGCCGAGATGCCCACGCCGGCCGCCACCGCGATCAGTGACGGCGCGCGCAGCCAGAACTCGGAGTCGCCGAAGACGGACGTCCAGAAGTGCATGAACATGTAATAGGGCGAGATCACCCCGTCGAAGTGCCGGGCCTGGTCGACGATCTGCCCGACCGTGCGCCGGCTGACCAGCCAGGTCGCGTTCTCGTCCCAGCCGACCGCGGGCCGCCGCAGGCCGATGCGGCCGACGACCAGCATGAGCAGCGCGGGGACCAGCGAGGGCACCCACACCAGCAGCGGCCGGGGGATCGCGACTCCCCGCACCCGCACGGCGTCGTCGGGCTCCCGGGGCGGTGCCTCGGGCGCGCCGTCGGAAGCAACCGGTGCCACCAGGGTCACGTCTCTCCTCGTCTGCCGGAGACCGGATCGAGCCGGATCGAACTGCCACTCTAGAGCCAGCGCGATCGGCATGGATCCCCCCGGGACACCGTGAAGTGTGCACCTGGTCACTCTTGACCGGCCGTCCGTCGCCCACCCCCGGCCGCAGGCCCCACTGTCCATTTTGGCCGCATATCCCAGCGCGGACAAAGCCGGCAATCCGGCGATGGTGCCGCATTGCGGGACGGGGCAGGGGTTTCTGGCCGGCCGCGCCCGGAGCCTTGCCCCGGGGTGTCCGGTGTGTTCCGTCAGTAACCGATCTCAGTGACAGCGAGTCGTCGGAGCGGCTGGGACTGTGCGGCTCGCCGGGTCCAGCGCACCGCCGGGTGGGCACTCCGTCCCGCACTCCGGCATCCAACCCCCGCATCGCTCAGACGACGGTGAAGTGCTCCGGGAGCGCTCCGCGGCCGGTAAGGGCGCGCAGCACCAGCCCGCCGTCACCGACCGCCACCGCGACCCGCGAGGCCAGCATCACGGCCTCGGCCTGCACCTCCGGCGGCAGGTCGAAAGGCACCTCTGCGGCGGCGGCGAGATCCAGGCCGTGCACGACCAGCTCGAAGGTTCGGGTGGGCAGCCAGTCCCGGACCCGCATCCCGCCGGCCGGGGTGGTCACCACGGCGTCGTCGCTGGCGGCGGCGAGCGCGGCGGTGGCGTGGCCGGTCAGCTCGCCGACCCGGGCGGCGGCGTCGTCGCCCAGCCACTTGCCGGTCTCGCGGGCGTCGACCGAGGATGCGGCCGTCGCCGCGGCGTGCAGCTCCGGCGGCGCGGATCTGGCGAACGCCCAGTAGTCCTGCGGCGCGTTGAGGGTCAGGGTGGCGCCGGTCGTGGCGAGCACCGGCGGGACCTGGCGCAGCGCCGAGCTGACGGTGTGGCCGACCAGCTCGCGCAGGTTCCAGTCGCCGAGCCCGGGGCCGTCCCAGCGGTCCGCGGGCAGCCGCGACACGAGGTCGGCGAACGACACGGCGGCGGCCCGATACGTCCGGCGATAGTCCATGGCCCCAATCTGCCACCCGGCTCGCGATCCGTGCCACCCGGCCGGAGGGAACCTACCTATCCTCCTAGGATGCCCAAGGCGGGGTGCCGACCGTCACCCAACGCGGACGGAGTGCGACGAGAGCGAAGCGCGATGAGGTGGAACGCGGGGCGGGAGCGGATCAGGTGGTGGCGGGCAGCCCGAACACGTGATTGAGGCCGGTCACCTGGATCGCCTTGCGCACCGGCTGCGAGGGGCTGGTCAGGGTCAGCGACACCCCGTGGCTCGCCGCCGTGTTGCGGGCGCTGACCAGCGCTCCCAGCGCGTACGAGTCGATGAAGGTGACCTCGCCGACGTCCACGTTGAGATATCGGCATTCGCTGCTCGCCGCGGCCGTGGCCAGGCTGTCCCGGATCGCGTCCGCACGGTCGAGGTCCAGCTCTCCGGAGAGCACGGCGATCACCAGACCATCGGCATCGACCTGCTCGTATGTGACCACGGCGTCGTTCGGCATGCCCCAGACGATAGTCGGCGCCGGGGGATGTCGATCCGCCGGACGCCCGTTCGTGTAGCAGGTAACAGGTCCGCGCGGGTGCGGGCCCCGAGGGATGGGAGTACCGCCGTGGGTGAGCTCGTGGTCGTGGAGAACGTGACCCTGGACGGCGTCATGCAGGCGCCCGGCGGCGCCGAGGAGGACACCCGGGGCGATTTCCGGTACGGCGGCTGGGCCCGCCCCTACGCCGACCACGTGGCCGCCGCCACCATGGGCGAGGGCATGGCCGCGGACGGGGCGCTGCTGTTCGGCCGGCGGACCTACACCGACTTCCACGGTTTCTGGGCGGGGCAGGGCGACGGCAACCCGTACACCGAGGTGCTCAACCGTAAGGCCAAGTATGTGGTCTCCCGGACCCTGGCCGGTCCTTTGCCGTGGCAGCGTTCGACGCTGCTCGCCGGCCCGGTCGCCGACGCCGTCGCGCGGCTCAAGCGCGACGTCGCCGGTGACATCGTGGTGCTGGGCAGCGGGGTGCTCGTGCGGTCGCTGGCCGCCGCCGGCCTGGTCGACCAGTACACCCTGTCGATTCACCCGCTGATCCTGGGCGCCGGGACGCGGCTGTTCGACGAGCCGGCGTACCGGGAGATGTCGCTGGTCGGGACCGTGACCACCACGACCGGGGTGATCATCGCCAGCTATCGCCCGGCGGTCACGGCGTAGGGCGGCCGTAGGCCTCCAGCAGCCGCAGCCAGATCTCGCTGACCGTCGGATACGCCGGCACGGCGTGCCACAATCGGGCCAGCGGCACCTCGCCGACGACCGCGATCGTCGCCGCCTGCAGCAGGTCGCCGACGTCCGGTCCGGCGAAGGTCACGCCGAGCAGCACGCCGCGCCGCTCGTCGACCACCATCCGGGCGGTGCCGGTGTAGCCGTCGGCGTGCAGGCCCGCCCCAGCGACCCGGCCGATGTCGTAGTCGACGACGCGGATGTCGTAGCCGGCCGCGCGCGCGGCCGCCGCGGTGAGCCCGACCGCCGCGACCTGCGGATCGGTGAAGACGACCTGGGGGACCGCCCGGTGGTCGGCGGTGGCCACGTGGGTTCCCCACGGCGCGTCCGAGACGGGCGCGCCCGCCGCCCGGGCCGCGATGACGTCCCCGGCCGCCCGGGCCTGGTATTTGCCCTGGTGGGTGAGGAGCGCCCGGTGCGTGACGTCGCCGGCGGCGTACAGCCAGTCGAAGCCGGGGACCCGCATGGTGTCGTCGGTGGTGATCCAGTCACCCGGGGTGAGGCCCACGGTCTCCAGACCGATGCTTCCGGTACGGGGGGTACGCCCGGTCGCGACCAGCACTTCCTCGGCGGTGATCGGGGCGCCGTCCCCGGTGTGGATCTCGACGCCGTCAGCCGTCCGGGTGACCCGGGTCGTCGCGGTGCCGAGCAGGACGGTGGCACCCAGCTCGCGCAGCGCCGCGGCGACGAGCTCGCCGGCGAACGGCTCCACGCCGGTCAGCAGGCCGCTCCGCGCGATCAGGGTGACCTTCGCGCCGAGGCCCGCGTACGCCGTGGCCATCTCCGTGGCGACCACGCCGCCGCCGATGATCGCGAGGCTGGCCGGCACCTCGCGGGCGCTGGTCGCCTCCCGGCTGGTCCAGGGCTTGGCGGCGCGCAGGCCGTCGATGTCCGGCACGGCGGCGTCCGAGCCGGTGGCGATCGCGACGGCATGGCGCGCGGTGAGCACGGTCGTGCTGCCGTCGGCCGCGGTGACGGTGACCTCGCGGATCCCGCTGACGGCGCCGTGGCCCCGGACCAGCGAGATCCCGGCACCGGCGAGCCACTCCACCTGGCCGTCGTCGGCGTAGTCGCTGGTGAAGGAGTTCCGCCGGGCGAGGACCGCCGCGACGTCGAGCGGGCCGGTCACGGCCGCGGCGGCGCCGCCGACCTGCCGGGCCGCGCGTACCGCCTCCGCGGGACGCAGCAGGGCCTTCGACGGCATGCAGGCCCAGTACGTGCACTCCCCGCCGACGAGCTCGGACTCGACGAGGACGGCGGTCAGCCCGCCCCGGACGGCGCGGTCGGCGATGTTCTCCCCGACCGGCCCGGCGCCCAGCACGATCACGTCGTAGCCGGGTTCGGTCATCTGTGTCATGCGTTCTGCGTACCACCAGCGGCGGGGCGGTCCGGGGCAGGGGGTGTCCGGAACCCGGCCGGATTGAAGATCGTGCAGAAGGTTGCGCATCTTCCTTCGACATTGCACGGTTGTATGCACGTGCACGTGGGCACTCGAGTGCAGGGGAGGTGACATGACCTCGGTTCGTCCGGACAGCAGTGGGTCCACGGCATTGCGCATGCAGCTCGGGGTCCGGCTGCGACGCCTGCGCCAGGCGCGGGGGATCAGCCGCGAGACGGCCGGCTGGGAGATCCGCGGGTCCGAGTCGAAGATCAGCCGGATGGAGCTCGGCCGGGTGCCCTTCAAGGAGCGCGACGTGGCCGACCTGCTCACCCTGTACGGCGTCGGCGAGCGGGATCGGGCGGCGCTGCTGGGCCTGGCCCGGCGGGCGAGCGCCCCGGCCTGGTGGCGGCAGTTCGGCGAGGTCGTGCCGCCGTGGTTCCTGTCCTATCTGGGCCTGGAGGAGGCGGCGTCGCTGATCAGGACGTACGAGGCGCAGTTCGTGCCCGACCTGCTGCAGACCGCGGACTATGCCCGCGCCGTGCTGGCGCGTGAGCATCCCACCGCGCCCACCGCGGAGATCGAGCGCCGCATCGAGCTGCGCCGCAGCCGGCAGCGGGTGCTCACCCGGCAGGACCCGCCGCAGTTCTGGGCGGTCCTCGACGAGGCGGTGCTGCGCCGCGAGCTCGGCGGCCGCGACGTCATGCGGGCCCAGGTGCGGGCGCTGCTGGAGGCCGCGGAGCTGCCCAACGTCCAGCTCCAGATCGTCCCGTTCCACCCGGGATCCGCGGCGCCGGCCGCGTTCCCGTTCACCATCCTGCGTTTCACGGAGCCGGAGTTGCCGGACGTGGTCTACGTCGAGCAGTTGACCGGCGCGGTCTACCTGGACAAACCGGGGGATGTGGACCACTACGCGGTGACCATGGAACGGGCCTGCATCGAGGCGGAGCCGCCCGAACGCACGCCGGTCATCCTGGGCGACAAGCTTCTCGAAATCATCCGCTGACCGCCGCGGCCGGCACCCGGCAGATATCGGCCGAACGGCGTGCCGTCATGGCGGATCTTCCACTTTTCGTCTCATGTGCATATGCACGTGCATCGGCTCTTGCTTACGGCTGAGCATATGACGATGCTTGGGCACGTGCATGACAACCGGACGCTTAGGAGTGAGGCAATGGACGCCAACCGTGGCCCGAATCGGCCGGTGAGCCACTTCGCGGAGACGGACTACTGCTACGGCACCGGTGCGCTCGCCATGCGTGTCGACCGGGTCGACTGGACCCGGCCGATCCAGCGCGACGGTGAGAACTGGTACGAGGTCGAGGGGGTCGAGGTCACCCCCGACGGCCGGGAGATCGGCCGGCGGCAGGCCCTGGTGCGCGGCCGGCGGCTTTCCGCCCTGCAGCGCAACACCCGCTCCTGAAGGACCGTCCGTCGCGGCCCTGGTCGCCGCGCCGCGCCGCCCGCCTGGTGGGGCCCTGGCTCCCTCGCGTTTGCCGCCCGCCTGGTGGGGCCCTGGCCCCCTCGCGTTTGCCGCCCGCCTCGCGCCGTCCCGCCGCCCATGCCGGCCGGCTGTCGACACTGGATGGTGGCGGATTTTCCTAAAATGGGCGAAAAGCCGCAAAAAGCCCGCTACCTTGAGGGCAGTAATTGTCCGCAAGAGAAGGGTTAGTCATGAAGATGGTTCGAGGCCTCGCGCTCATTCTGGGTGCGGCCACCGCAGCCCTGGCCTTCTCGGCCGGGCCCGCGAGCGCGCACGGCCACGGCGACTGGCACGACCACGGGCAGGGCGGCAGCCAGTCGAGCAGCGGCAACTTCGGCCTGCTCAACGGCAACCAGGCGTACATCCCGGTGCACATTCCGATCAACGTGTGCGGCAACAGCATCGCGGTGCTCGGCCTGGCGAACAGCAACGCCGGCTGCGTCAACAACTGACCTACCGGCGCCGGTAGGTGCCGGCCGTCGTGCACGGACGGCACCTACCACCCCCGATACCCCCGTGTCCTTGGTGGGCGTGTCGCCCGCTCAGCCGCGGCCCACCCGCAGCGTGCCGACCCCCGCCACCGCGTCCAGGTCGATGCGGTTCTCGCTGTCGGCCCAGTCCGGTGACAGGAACGACGCGCCCCGCGCGACCCCGTCGTCGGTGAGACCGTCGAGTTTCACCTGACCGGCCCCGCGCCGGGTCCGGACCCGCACCGGCACTCCCTGATCGGTGTACACCTCGAAGCGGTTCACCCCGCCCGACAGCCGGATGGGCAGCGTGCCGTCCGGCCGCGGCAGCGTCAGGTCGATCCGGGTCGCGCCGCCGGCGAAGTCCACTTCGTCCACCTTGGCCGCGCCGAGGTCGAAGACCCCGGTCTTGACCCCGCCGGTGATCAGCATGCTCCACCGCACGTCCGCGTTGAGCAGCACGGTGACCGCCGCGGTGCCGCGCTTTCCGGTGGTGTCGAGGAAGAGCTTCAGGCCCGCCTCCGTGGACCGGACCCGCGGCAGCACGCTGCCGTTCGCCGGCGTCGTGATCCGGTACAGGTCGTCGCCGAGGTCGGTGGCCCGCAGATCGATCTCCACGGTGTTGCTGACGAGTTCGAAGCCGGCCTTGGCGCGGTCGCCGGCCGGGGCCGAGATGACGTTCGGCGCCTTCGGCGCGGTCGAAGGCGCCTCCGCTGAAGGTGCCACTTCCGCAGGCGCCACTTCCGCAGGCACCGCTTCCGCCGGCGCCTTCGACTGCGGCGCGGTGGGCGCCGGTGCGGCGGTGTCCGGCCCTCGATCGCGCTGCATGGTCAGCTTCAGCCCGACGGCGCCGGCCCCGACCACCAGCACGGCGGCCAGGGCGAAACCCAGGACGGCCGTGTGCCGGGGGCGCCGGCGCGGCGGCGGCAGGATCGGCGGTACGACGGGCCTGCGGGCGCGCTCGCCGGAGCGCAGCAGGGCATCGACCGCCGCCTCCGTGGGCTCGTCGGTGTAGTGATCGGCCGGCGGCCCGATCCGTTGCGGTGCGTCCGGCCAGTAGTCGGAGATCGACGGCAGTGTCGGTGGCGGGGTGGCGGCGGGCCGCCGGTACATTGCGTCGGAGTCTGCCGGGGCGGGATTGTCCACTGCGCGTTGCTCCCTCGGTGCAAGCACCGCCGACTGCGGGGATCGATGCGGTCGTCGGCGCGTGGTGATTCCCTCGTGACTACGGATGGGAGTGCGGTTCGGATCGATCACTCTGGGTGTATGTCGAATTGCCACTTGCCAGCAGCCGCTTTTGCCCCGAATATTGCTGCTGCACCCGCCTTCTTTTGGCGTCGACGCAGCTTTCGTGCTCTCAGTGAACGGACCCGGATGTCGGAAGAGGATGGCCGGCCTGCCCACCAGCAGGCCGGTGAGTGGGTACCACCGCCCCAGTACTTCGCACCAGCGCCGCGCGTCTCCGCGCGGGTCCCGATGGCAGTCGTCACCGACCCGGTCGCGCACCGGGCCTACTCGCCGGGCCGGCTGCGCACCGTCCTGGTCGGCGGCGCGGTGGTCAGCGTGCTGGCCGCGGTGGGAATGGCGGTCACCTCCGGCGAGGAGGAGCGGCCGGGGCCCCTCTTCGTCGCCCTGCCGTCCGTGCCGGCCGTGACGGTGCCGCCGAGCGGGACGCCGGCGACCGAGGGCCCGACGGGCCGGTCCGTCCCGCTGCCGACCAGCAAGGTGCGCGAGACGCTGCCGGGCCCCGGCGGCACGGCCGGCACCGGCACCGCCGGCCCCGGCCGGCCGGCGCCGTCGGCTTCCGCCACGCCGGTCGTGGTCCTGCCGGTGATCGGCGCGGTGATCGGGCTGGAACCGGTGGGCGAGCCCGGCCGCCGGCTGCGGCACCGCAACTTCGTCGCCCGGATCGACCAGCTGGGAGCCGACAGCCCGGAGGGGGACCGGGCCGACTCGCGATTCACCGTACGGGCGGGCCGCGGCGACGCGACCTGCCTGTCGTTCGAGGCGGCCAACTACCCCGGCTACTTCCTGCGCGCGCGCGGCTTCGAGCTGCGCCTGGAGCGGCCGAGCGGCTGGGGCGGCGACCAGGGATTCGACGCCGAAGCGACCTTCTGCGCGGTCCCGGCGGCGACCGGCGGCTTCGTCCTGCGCAGCCGCAGCGACCAGAGGCGCTACGTGACCGAGCGTAATTCGGTGTTGTCACTGAACGAAGTGGTGGCCGCGAAGGCGAAGGCCTTCGTCACGCGCCCGCCGCTGTGAGCCGGTGCGGGCTCACCACGGTGAGCCCCCGCGTGCGGTGTGGTTGAGCCCGTGTGGCCGCCACGCCCTGTGCCGGGTGCCGGGTGCTCAGGCCGACTCGCGCCAGACGATCGGGGTCGGCAGTAACACGTTTCCGGGTGGGGGCTCCTCGCCGCGCAGCTGCCGCAGCACCAGCTCCGCGGCGTTGCGGCCGATCTCCCGGGCGGGCTGGTGCACCGTCGACAGTGGTGGCTGGGTGCGCAATGCCCAGGTGCTGTCGTCGAATCCGACGACGCCGACGTCGGCCGGCGCGCTGCGGCCCGCGTCCCGCAGCACCTCCAGCGCCCCCGCGGCGACGGCGTCGGAGGCGGCGAAGACCCCGTCGATGCGGGGCTCGCGGGCCAGCAGCTCGCGCATGCCCTTGACCCCGGATGCGTAGTCGTAGAGCGACACCTCCGCGACCAGGCGCGGGTCGAAGCGGTCGCCGAGCGCCGTGCGGAAGCCGGTGAGGCGGTCGGCGCCCGAGTCGCGGTCCAGCGCCGCCGCGATCATCGCGATGTGCCGGCGCCCGGTCGCCGCCAGCCGCTCGGTGATCGAGCGTGCCGAGCCCACGTTGTCTATGCCGACGAACGGGATGCTCCGGTGCAGGTCGGGCGGGTGACCGACGAAGGTGGCGGGCAGCCGGAGCTCGGCGATGACCCGGGTGATCGGGTCGTGGGTCCGGGCCGACACGATGATCGCGCCGTCGACGAAGCCGCCGCTGAGGTAGCGGGCGACCCGCTCGGTGTCGCGGGCCGAGTCGACCACCAGGTTGACCATCTGGTGGTCGGCGACCGAGAGCACCTCGTTGGCGCCGAGCATGATGGCGCCGATGTTGGGGTCGTCCAGCAGCAGCGAGTGCGGCTCCAGCGCCAGGAAGCCGACCGCCTGCGAGCGGCGCATCACCAGGTTGCGGGCGGCGGTGTTCGGCACGTACCCGACCTCGGCGATCGCGGCCTCGATGGCGGCACGGGCCTCGGCGGAGACATAGCCGCCGTTCAGGACGCGGCTGACCGTGCCACGCGAGATCCCGGACGCCGCGGCGACGTCGTGGACCGTCGCGCGTCTCGGTTTGTTCGGCAGGGCCACGTGAGCAGTGTAGATCCGGGCTATTGACCTGGCGGGAGGGCCGTGTTTAGTGTGTGCACGTTCACACATTCGACACGGTTCCGTTCGCGCGGCGCAATGTGTGCACGTGCACATACGGTGCGGACGGCGAGGGGATCCGATGGCAGATCTACCGGGCATCAGCCTCGGTTGCGACTACAACTTCGAGCAGTGGTCGCCGAGCGTCTGGGCCGAGGACGTCGCGCTGATGCGCCAGGCCGGCGTCGATCTGGTGGCCGTCAACATCTTCGGCTGGTCGAGCATCGAGCCCCGCCCCGGCGAATACGACTTCGGCACCCTGGACAGCATCATCGGGCTGCTGCACGACAACGGCATCCGGGTCAACCTGGGCACCGGCACCTCGTCACCGCCGCCCTGGCTCACCACGCTGCACCCGGAGATCCTGCCCGAGGCCGCCGACGGCACCACCCGGTCCCCGGGCGGGCGCCAGGCCTGGTGCCCCAGCTCGCCGGTCTTCCGCGAGCGCGCCCTGGCCCTGGTCGAGCAGGTGGCCATCCGGTACGGCGACCACCCGGCGGTCGCCCTCTGGCACGTCTCCAACGAGCTGGGCTGCCACAACGCGCTCTGCTACGACGAGGCCAGCGCCGGGGCGTTCCGGGCCTGGCTGCTCCGCCGCTACGGCAGCATCGACGCGCTCAACAAGGCGTGGGGCACCTCCTTCTGGAGCCAGCGCTACTCCGACTGGGCCGAGATCCTGCCGCCGCGGCTCGCGCTGTCGCTGCGCAACCCCGGGCAACTGGTGGACTTCCAGCGGTTCAGCTCCGACGAACTGCTCGGCCACTACCGCGCCGAGGCCGAGGTGCTGCGGCGGCACACCACCGCGCCGGTCACCACCAACTTCATGGTCACCGCCCACATCCGCGCCCTGGACTACTGGAGCTGGGCGCCGGAGATGGACGTCATCGCCAACGACCACTACCTCGACAACCGGCTCGGCGATCCGGACGCGGAGCTGTCCTTCGCCGCCGACCTCACCCGCGGGCTGGCCGGCGGCCGGCCGTGGATGCTGATGGAGCAGTCCACCGGCGCGGTCAACTGGCAGCCGTACAACCTGGCCAAGGTGCCCGGGCAGATGCTGCGCAACTCGCTGACCCACGTGGCCCGCGGCGCCGACTCCATCTGCTTCTTCCAGTGGCGGGCCTCCGCGCAGGGCGCGGAGAAGTTCCACTCGGCCCTGGTGCCGCACGCCGGCACCGACACGGTCGGCTGGCGCGAGGTGCTGGAGCTGTCCTCGACCCTGGACGCGCTGGCCGAGGTGGCCGGCACGACCGTACGGGCCGACATCGCCATCCTGTTCAGCTGGGAGTCGTGGTGGGCCACCGACACCGAGGCCCGCCCGTCGCAGGACGTGCGGTACCTGGACCAGGTGCACGCGGCGTACCGGGCGGCCCGCCGGCTCGGGGTGACCGCCGACGTGGTGGCCCCCGGCACCGACCTGAGCGGATACCGGCTGGCGATCGTGCCCTGCCTGCACATGGTGTCGGACGAGGACGCGGCCCTGATCAACGACTACGTCGCCGGCGGCGGGCACGCCGTGGTGACCTTCTACAGCGGCATCGTCGACGTCGCCGACCGGGTCCGGCTCGGCGGCTACCCCGGCGCGTTCCGCGAGATGCTCGGCGTCGTCGCCGAGGAGTTCTTCCCGCTGCCACCCGGCCGGCGGGTCACCCTGGCCGGGGGAGCGACGGCGACCCTCTGGACCGAGCACCTGCGGGCGACGACCGCCGAGATCGTCGACAGCTACGCCGACGGGCCCCTGCCGGGGGTGCCGGCTGTCACCCGAAACAGCTACGGCGAGGGCACTTCGTGGTACGTCGCAACCGCGCTGGATGACGATGACCTGCGGGATCTGCTGCGGGCCGCCACCCGGGCGGCCGGGATCCGCGGCACCGGGCCGGAGAGCGACGGCTCGGTCGAGGTCGTCCGCCGCGCCGGCGCCGACCGCAGTTACCTCTTCGTGATCAACCACGGCAAGCAGGACATCGCACACCCCGTCACCGGACACGACCTGATCACCGGGGAAGCCGTACCCGGAATGCTCAAGGTCGGCGCCGGCTCCGTACGCGTCATCAGAGAGGAACCGGTCGCATGACAGTGACCGAGATGGAAACCGCCCGGGTGGCCCCGCCGCCGGCCGGGCGCAAGCGCCCGGCCAAGGCCGGGCACATCGGGGCCGTACTGATCTTCGTGGTGCCCTTCGGGGTGCTCTTCGCCCTCTTCTACCTGATCCCGATCGGGTACGCCGTGGTGCAGTCGCTCTACACCGTCGAGCGCACCGGCACCTTCGGCCCGGCCCGGGAGGTCTTCGGCGGACTCGCGCAGTACGAGCGGGTCTTCACCGACGGACCGTTCTGGACCTCCGTCGGGCGGGTGCTGGCGTTCGGTGCCGTGCAGGTGCCGGTGATGCTGGGCCTGGCCCTGCTGCTGGCGCTGTTGCTCGACTCCGGCCTGGTCAAGGGGCGGCCGTTCTTCCGGCTCGCGTTCTTCGTCCCGTACGCGGTGCCGGGCGTGGTCGCCGCGATCATGTGGGGCTTCCTCTACTCGCCGAACCTGTCGCCGTTCACCGCGCTCACCAGCAACATCGACTTCCTCAGCGCCGACCTCGTGCTCTGGGCCATGGCCAACGTCGTGACCTGGGTGTACGTCGGCTACAACATGCTGATCATCTATTCGTCGCTGCTGTCGATCCCCACGGAGATCTACGAGGCGGCCCGGCTGGACGGCGCGGGGCAGTTCCGCATCGCCTGGTCGGTGAAGATCCCGCTGGTCATGCCGGCGATCGTGCTGACCACCGTCTTCTCGATCATCGGTACGCTGCAACTGCTCGCCGAACCGCAGGTGTTCCGCAGCTTCAGCTCGGCGGTGTCGAGCACGTACACGCCGAACCTCACCGTCTACTCCACGTCGTCGGTGCCGAACTTCAACCTGGCGGCGGCGTTCTCGGTGGTGCTGGCGCTGGCCACGTTCGCGCTGTCCTTCACCTTCCTCAAGGTCACCCAGCGCCGGGGCGAGCGGTGAGCGCCCCGGCGGTCAAGGTCCGGGAGAGCCTGCTCTCCCGCACCGCAGCGATGATCATCATGGGGGTCTGCACCTTCTACTTCCTGGTGCCGATCTGGTGGCTGTTCGTCGGCGCGTCCAAGAGCCGCGCGCAGTTCGTCGGCACCAACCCGCTCTGGTTCTCCGACTTCAACCTCGGCGCCAACATCCGCGAGCTGGTCGCCTACCGCGACGGCGTGTTCCTGCGCTGGATGCTCAACAGCGTCCTCTACACCGGCGGGTCCGCCCTGCTCGGCACGCTGCTGGCCGCGATGTGCGGCTACGCGCTGGCCAAATACCGGTTCCCCGGCCGGGAGACCCTGTTCAACGTGGTGCTCGGCGGCGTGCTGGTGCCGGCCACCGCCCTCGCCCTGCCGCTGTTCCTGATCTTCAGCAAGATGGAGGCGACGAACACCTTCTGGTCGGTGTTCCTGCCCAGCCTGGTCAACCCGTTCGGCGTCTACCTGGCCCGGATCTACGCCACCGCGAGCGTCCCCGACGAGTTGCTGGAGGCGGCCCGCCTCGACGGCTCCGGGGAGGTCCGCAGCTTCTTCACCGTCTCGATCCGGCTGATGTTCCCGGCCCTGGTGACGATCTTCCTCTTCCACTTCGTGGCGGTCTGGAACAACTTCCTGCTGCCGCTGATCATGCTCGGCAACGAGCGGCTCTTCCCGGTCACGCTCGGCCTCTACTCCTGGAATACCCAGGTCAACCAGACGCCCGAGCTGCGCGGCCTGGTGATCGTCGGCGCGCTGCTGTCGATCGCCCCGATGGTGGTCGCCTTCCTCTTCCTGCAACGGTTCTGGCGCAGCGGTATCGGCGCCGGAGCAGTCAAGTAAGCCCACCCCAACCCGCCCATCCAAAAGGAATCGCCATGCGCATTTCCCTGCGGTCGGCCAGCGTGCTGCTGACCTCGACCCTGTTGCTCGCCGCCTGCTCTTCCGGGGGCGACGACGCCGACACGACCACCGCCGCCGCCTCGTCGTGCGTCCCGTCCTCGGGTCCGGTGACGCTGACCTACACCACCTGGATCCCGGGTGTCGAGGACGTGGTCAAGGTCTGGAACGACAAGAACCCGAACATCCAGGTCAAGGTCCAGACCGGGCCGAACGGCAACGGCGGTACGTACCAGAACTTCTTCAACCAGCTCAAGGCAGGCAACCCGCCGGACCTGGGCCACATCGAGTACGACGCGCTGCCCAGCTTCCGGGTCCAGGACGGCCTGGTCGACATCGGCGGCTGTGACATCGTGGCCAAGGCCAAGGACCAGTTCGTCGACTGGACCTGGAACCAGGTCAGCTTCGGCGAGGCCGGCCACGCGTACGGCGTGCCGCAGGACACCGGCCCGATGGCGCTGTTCTACCGGGCCGACCTGTTCGAAAAGGCCGGCATTCCGGTACCGACGACCTGGGACGAGTACGCCGCGGCGGCCGCGAAGGTCAAGACGGCCGGCGGCTACATCACCAACTTCTCGCAGAGCGACATCAGCCAGTTCGCCGGGTTCTCCTGGCAGGCCGGCGGCCGGTGGTTCAAGAACGACGGGAACCAGTGGACAGTGAGCATGGACGACGCGGGCACCAAGAAGGTCGCCGACTACTGGCAGGGCCTGCTCGACAAGAAGCTGGTCTCGACCGTGCCGCCGTGGTCCGCCGAGTGGGACAACGCCTACAACACCGGCGCGGCCTGGACCTGGATCTCCGCGGTCTGGGGAGCCAACTCCATCTCCACCGGCGCGCCGAAGACGGCGGGCAAGTGGCGGGTCGCCCCGATGCCGCAGTGGGCCGCGGGCGAGAAGTCGGCCGGTAACTGGGGCGGTTCGTCCACCGCGGTCTTCAAGGGCTCGAAGCACCCCTACGAGGCCGCGCAGTTCGCGCTCTGGCTGAACACCTCCGAGGAGGCGCTGACGCTGCTCAACGCCAAGGCCAACCTGTACCCGGCCACCAAGACCGGCGCGGCGCTGCCGGCCCTGGGCAAGGGCGTCGCGTTCTACGGCGACCAGAAGATCTACGACGTCTTCGCCGAGGCCTCCGCCCAGGTCTCGCCGGACTTCACCTGGGGACCGACGATGACCGCGACCTACGCCAACGCCTCCGACGGTTTCAAGGCCGCCGTCTCCGGCAAGGGCAGCCTCAACGACGCCCTCACCGCGGCGCAGGCCTCGACGATCCAGACGCTCAAGTCGCAGGCCATCCCGGTCAAGGAATGACCCGCTGATCCGGCCGCGGGCCGTGGGCACCAGCCTCGTGCTGGACGCCCGCGGCCCGCGGTCGTCGCGCCGCCGCCGGTCAGTACCGGAAGTGGCTGACCAGCGACTGGAGGTGGTGGGCCATGCCGCTGAGCTCGACGACCGCCTGCCGGGACTGCCCGATGCCCTCGGTGCTGACCCGGGTGGCGTCGGCCAGCCCGGTGATGTTCGTGGCGATGTCGCCGGCGCCGGCCGCCGCGGCCGCCACGCTGCGGCTCATCTCCTCGGTGGTGGCGGTCTGTTCCTCCACCGCGCTGGCGATCGTGGCCTGGTAGTCGTTGATCTCCGCGATGACCGAGCTGATCTCGCCGATCGCGGTGACCGCGCCGGTGGTGTCGGTCTGGATCGCCTGGACCCGGCGGGCGATGTCGTCGGTAGCCCGGGCCGTCTCCTGGGCGAGGTCCTTGACCTCGGAGGCGACCACCGCGAAGCCCTTGCCCGACTCGCCCGCCCGGGCGGCCTCGATGGTGGCGTTGAGCGCCAGCAGGTTGGTCTGCTCGGCGATCGCGGTGATCACCTTGATCACGTTGCCGATCTCGACGGAGGACTCGCCGAGCTTGCCGACCTGAGCCGTGGTGGCCTCCGCGACGGCGACCGCCTTGCCGGCGACCTCGGCCGCGAGGGTGGCGTTCTGCGCGATCTCGCGAATCGACAGGCCCATCTCCTGGGTGCCCTTGGCCACGCTCGACACGTTCTCGGAGACGCCGGCGGCGGCCTGGGACACCGACTGCGCCTGGCCGGCGGACCGCTCCGCGGAGTTGGCCATGGTGCTCGAGGTCGCGGACATCTGCTCGGCGGCGGCGGCGACCGAGTTCGCGGAGCCGGCGACCGACGAGACCACCCGGCGCATGTTGCTCTGCGCCTGGTCGAGGGCGGCCGCCATCTGGGCGACCTCGTCCTTGCCGGTCACCGCCGCGCCGACGGTGAGGTCGCCGTCGGCCATCGCCCGCAGCGCGGTCCGGACCCGCAGCAGCGGCCTGGTGATCGACTGCACCACGACGTAGGCCAGCAGGCACACGACCAGGGCGGCCAGGGCGACGACGACCCACAGGATGCGCTCGGCGCGATCTCGGCTCGCCGCGGCGGCCCGCTCGGCGCGCTCGACGGTGTCGAGGAACAGCGCCCGCTCGTTGGCGAGTACCGCGCTGATCAGGTAGTTGTCGACGCCGATCTGCTCCCAGGAGAGCCGGGCGCCCGCCGGATCGACCCCGGCGCCGGCGACGAAGCGGGTCAACGTCGCGGTGTAGTCGGCCGCCACGGTCTTGATCCGCTCCACCGCGGCGGCGAGGCCACCCGGCAGGGACACCGCTTCGAGCGCGGCCAGCAGTTCGTTCGCGCTGTCGACCTGATCGGTGAGCAGCGCGGCCTGGGCCTGGGGATCGGCGCGGATGACCGCCTGCAGGCCGTTGACCTTCAGCTCGCTGGCGACCCGGTCGAGTTGCAGCACGAGCGCGCTCGCCGCGTTGAGACTCCGCAGGTCGGTGGCGGCCGACTCGGCGGTCCGGTTGTTGACCACCGTGACCACCAGGCAACTGGCCAGCGCGACCAGGCTGGCCGCGACCAGCACCGTGAGCTTCACCCGTACGGAGAGGTCGAGGAACCACCGCAGGGCGGGATGCGACGCCGCGCGGGTGCCGGCAGGGGCGCTGGTCATCGGTGCGATCTCCTCGTGGTCGGCGGCCTGGACGGTCGGCGGCATCAGCCGGTGACCTCGGCGGCGGTGTAGTAGCCGCTGTCGACAAGGACGCGCTGATAGTTGGACTTGTCGACGTTCACCGGCTGCAGGAGGAAGGTGGGGACCACCTTGACGCCGTTGTCGTACTGCTTGGTGTCGTTGACCTCCGGGCGGCCGCCGGTCAGCAGCGAGTTGGTCATCTGCACCGCGACCTTCGCCAGTTCCCGGGTGTCCTTGTAGACCGTCTCGGCCTGCTGCCCGGCCGCGATCAGCTTGACGGAGTCGAGTTCGGCGTCCTGGCCGGTGATCAGCGGCAACCGCTTCGCGGCGCCGTAACCCGCGGCCTTGAGCGCCTCGAGGATGCCGCGGCTGAGCCCGTCGTACGGCGAGAGCACGGCGTCGACCCGCGCGGAGGAGTACGTCCCGGCCAGCAGCCGGGCCATCCGCTTCTTGGCGACCGCGCCGTCCCAGCGCAGGGTGGCGACCTTCGCGAAGGCCGTCTCCCCGCTCCGGACCTTCAGCCGGCCGGCGTTGATCTGCGGCTGGAGCACACTCATCGCGCCGTTGAAGAAGAAGGTGGCGTTGTTGTCGTCCGCGGAGCCGGCGAACAGCTCGAGGTTGAACGGGCCCTTGCCCTTGAGACCGTTGACGATCGAGGTGGCCTGCAGCACCCCCACCTTGAAGTTGTCGAAGGTCGCGTAGTAGCTGATGTCGCCGCTGTCGCGGATCAGCCGGTCGTAGGCGATCACCGGAATCTTCGCGGCCGCGGCCCGGCCCAGCACGTCCTTGAGCGCGGTGCCGTCGATGGCGGCGACCACCAGCGCCTTGTCACCCCGCGCGACCATCGCCTCGATCTGGCTGATCTGGGCCTTGACGTCGTCGTCCGCGAACTGCACGTCGGGGCGGTAGCCGAGCAGGGTGAACTGCCGGGCCAGGTTCTCGCCGTCGGCGATCCAGCGCTCGGACTTCGTCGTCGGCATCACGATGCCGACCCCACCGCGGTCGGGCGAGGCGATGCTGACGTCCGCGCCACCGCCGCAGCCGGCGACCGCCAGCACCACCACGGCGACGGCTACCGGCCATTTCATCGCGCGTGACATGGACACGCGTCCCCCCAGCGTCAACCGGCCGGGCGTCGGCCCGGCACGTCGGTGATCATCTCGGCGGCGACCTGTACCGGCGAGAACCACGAGCAGCCTATGCCCGCCGTACCGCTCTATAAGCTGATTTTCGCGGATACGCGGCCTTGCCCCGCCGTGGTGCCGGATCGCTACGATGGCCCATCGACACTGGTCATCACGGGGACGGTGGGGGTATGCGCGACGGCACGGGCGACGACGATCCCCTGCTGGAACCGGGCGCCGCGCTCGACCGGCTGGCGGCCTGGAAGGGCCGGATCGACCAGCTGGCCACCGACACCGGGGCGATGAGCGACCGGCTGGGCGAGCTGCGGGTCACCGCCGCCGACGAGACCGGCATGGTCGAGGTCACCGTCGACGCCCAGGGCGCACTGGTGGACATCCGGCTCAGCGGGCGGATCCAGCAGGCCGGGCCCGAACGGGTCGCCCAGGCGATCATGAGCACGGTCCGGGACGCCCGGCGGCAGCTCGCCGGGCGGGCCAGGGAGATCATCGCGGAGACCCTCGGCACCGAGTCGGCGGCCGCCCGGGCGATCGCGGCCCGGGTCGGCGAGCGGCTGAGCGGCGCCGGCGGCGGCACCGAGACCGGCGAGCAGGACGGGCGGTCGCGATGACCGACGAGTTCACGGTCGACGCGGCCCAGCTGCACCGGCACATCGCCAACCTCGAGGCGGTGCGCGCCCGGTTCGGCGCGGTCAGATCCGCGAGCGCCGCCATCGCGCAGGCCGACTCGGCGTACGGTCTGCTCTGCAGTTGGCTGCCGCCGATCCTTCAGGGGCGGCACCAGCGCCAGGACGACCTGGTCGCCTACGTCGAGGAGAGCCTCTCGCTCGCGGCCGACGCGCTCGCCGAGGTCGCCAGGGCGTACGAGGAGACCGACGCCGGCGCCGCCGACGCGGTCCGCAAGGCCGGCGGACGGCCGGGACAGTGACCCGCGATGGCTGACAACCCGCTGATCGCCGGCGTCGTCGCGACCCGCCAGCCGTGGACCGGGGTGTCCCTGGCCGAGAACTTCCAGGGCCTGGTCGCGGCGATCGAGAGCGACGGATGGGTCGACGACCTGCTCGCCGGGGCGGCGTTCGGCACCGAGGTCGTCGCGACCGCCATCGACCCGTTCAGCGCGCTGCTGGCCAACGGTCTGGGCTGGGCGATGGAATACTTCGAACCGCTCCAGCGGGTGCTCGACGAGCTGGCCGGCCTGCCCGACGTGATCGCGGCGCACGCCGCCACCTGGCACAACATCGCCACCGAGCTCGGCGCCATGGCTGCCGACCTGGGCTCGCACCTCGCCGGTGACCTGCCCGACTGGCAGGGCCGGGCGGCCGCGGCGTACACGGCCATGATGGGCCACAACGTGGCCGCCGTCGGCGGACTGAGCGCGGTCGCCGCGGCGATGGCGGCGGCCACCGAGGCCGCCGGCAACCTGGTGCGCTTCACCCGGGAAATCGTGCGCGACCTGATCGCCGACCTGGTGGCCCGGGTGATCGTCTGGGCGGCGGAAGCGATCTTCGTGGTGACCATCCCGGTGATCGCCGCGCAGATCACCGCGGCGGTGGTCAAATGGGCCGGCCGGATCCTGAGCTACACGACCGCGCTGATCTCGAGCCTGACCAACCTCACCCGCCTGCTGAACGGATAGGCGGCGCGGGGGTGGCACGAGGCGGGCGGGGCGGAGACGGCGACGACGGCGCACCGGCCGGCGGCCGGCCGGGCCGGCCACCCGGCGGCCCCGAGAGCGTCGCCGCCGCTCAGCAAGCGGTGTCGACCGAGGCGCAGCAGGGCCGGCCGGGCGGCGGCGCCGGCCGCACCCGGTCCTCCGACGAACCGGCCACGCCGGCGTCGGCGCAGTCGTTCGTCGACAACATCACCGCCGACCCGAGGTCGGTGTCCGGGCGGTCCGCGCAGGACATCGCCGACCAGTTCACCGCCGCCGGGTATCCGGCGACGGTCGAGCAGAGCCGGAAGAAGGGCACGTCCGGCAATGCCGTACAGGTACGGATCCAGAACCACCCCGAGATCACCAACATCCAGGTGCACCCGGGCGGTGGCCGGCACACGCCCGAGGGCTCGCCATACTGGAAGATCTCGACGAATACGGCCGGCAAGACCTGGGTCATCCCCCGGGACTTCCGGGGCGCTGAAGAGCTGGGCGGGAACGTAGTGCGCTATGACGAATAGGCTGATCAAGGTGGACCGGGTGCGGTCGGCGACGGAAGCCGCCCGCCTCGAAGCGCTCGGCGCGGACCTGGTCGGGGTCTCGCTGACCGCGGACGCACGGTTCTCCGACGACCGGACGGTGACCGTCGAGCAGGCCGCGGTGATCGGCGGAGCCCTGCGACGGGCGACGCTCGTCACGGCGATGGAGCTCGGCAGGGATCCCGGCGGGGTCCTGCGCACCGTCGCGGCCACCCGCGCGGGGATGGTGCAGCCGATCACCGGAGCGATCCCACCGGCCGACGTCCGGGCCGCGCTGAGCGACGCCGGCGTCGGCATCGTGTACGGCGCGATCGAGATCGCGCACGACGACGATCCCGGCTGGATCTTCAGCGCCTACGCCGATGTGCCGGACCTGAACGCGGTGCTGTTCCACGCGGACGTCCTGCCGGAATATCGCGAATCGTGGGCGTTCCTGCGCGACCGGGCGCCGGAGTACGAGGAGGAATTCCAGATCGCGGACCTGAACGAGCTGGGCCGCGAACGCCCGCTCGTCGTCGGGCTCGACTTCACCCCGGACAACGTGGGGGAGATCGCCGGCGCTCTTCCCGGGGTACGGGGCATCGCCCTCACCCTCGCGGAGCAGGGCCGACGAAGCGACGCCAGGTTCCACCGCTACGACGACGCCGTCCGCGTGCTGGAGGAAGCCGGTCACCTCACCGGCTCACCGCCGTGACAACTGCGCGGCCACCAACGACCTGATCCGGGGCTGATGCGTGTCACGCTCCCAGGGCTCGCAGGATCGGTTGACCCAGGTTGCCGAGCTTGTGAGCCAGCTCGATCAACGGGACGCTCAGCGATTGACCGGCGGTTGCCAGCGCGCCGGCCCGGACCAGGATGGTGGTGAGGCGGCTCAGCCGTTCCGCGAACTCCTGCCGGTCCGGTTCCGGCCCCGCCACCGCCACCTCGGCGCCGTCGAGTTCCCGCGCCGCCGCCGTCGAGGCTGCCGGCGGCAGGTCGCTCAGCCGGTCGAGCACCGCTCGCAGTTGGCTGAGCTCGGGCCGCACCTGCTGGGCGATCGTGACGTTCGCGTGCGTACCGGTGATGTTGGTCTGCTGGCCCTCGACCATGTTGATGGTGTGGGCGTGCTGGTTTCCGACCTGGAAGCCCATGCGCGTGCCCTTCCTAATAGCTTTCCGGTTTCGGCATTTGATTCAGCTTTCGGCGCCGCGCCGCCGCGACGATGTGCAGCACGATGCCGGCGATCAGCACGAACTGTCCTATGAAGGCGATCGCGAACCCGATGAGCCCGACGGAAACGCCGCCGACCTTGGGGCCGTAGAAATTGCCGGAGGTGATGGTCTCCTGTGGCGACACCGAACCGAAGTCATTCATGAGGTCCAGCAACGGCACCATGAAGACGACGGATCCGCCGCACAGCATGAGAAAGCCGAGGACCACCAGGGCCGTCGCCTTGCTGCGGGTGGCCGCTATCTCCCGGGCGAAGCTCTCCCGCTGCTGGATGACCTGGTTGTACTGGACGCCGTCGACCATGTTGATGGTGCCGGCCCGCTGCTCGTGAATGTGATAGTCGGACGACCGGCCCCGCGGGGGGTTTCCGTCCTCGTCCGGCGGCAGCGAGATGACAATGTCGACGTCCCCGAGGTGCAGCCGATCCCCGCCGTGCAGCGGGCGGCGCCGGGTGACGAGATCGCCGTTGAGCAGCAGGCCGGCCGAGGAGCCGGCGTCCTCGACCCACCAGGATCCGTCGCCCGCGCCGAGCCGCGCGTGGCGGCGGCTCACGTACGGCGATGGCAGGACGAGGTCGGAACCGCCGGAGCGGCCGACGACCACCGGCGTGGTGCCGGCGTGCAACGGGACCCGGAACGAGGGCGTGCCGGGTATCGCGATGTCGAGCACGAGATCGGCCATCAGCGTCTCCTCTCGCCGAGAACCATATTGTGCGGCTGCCCGGCGGTGAGTTCGATGCCATTCGTGACCGCCCGCTGTCGGAAATGCGCCACCGTTTCCCGCACGTTGATCAGGGAATCGATGATGCTGCATTTATCCGCGCTGCGGACCCGGCGGGGGCGACGATCATGTCAGGGGTAGACCGTCATTTCTCTTGTTGTGACCGGGGGTCGTCGTGGAATCGGTGTCGGGATTGATCAAGGACCGGACGGTGATGACGAAGATTCTGCTGGCGGTGTTGCTGGTCGCGGTGATCGGTTCCGGCGTGGCGATGTTCGCGGTGACGAAGATGGCGGCGGTCAACACCAGCACCGCGGTGGTCTACGACGGCAGCCTGCAGTTGAAGACGCTCGGGGAGCTGCGCAACGCCTTCAACCGGACCCGTACGGACGCCCTCGAGCACTTCCTGGCCACCGACAGTGCCGTCATGACAGCCAAGGAACAGGCCGTGGCCGACGACGAGCGGGCCCTGGCCCAGGCGGAGGAAGCCTACAAGCAGTTCAGCCTCGGCCCGATCCGCGTCGCCGCGCTGGCCGAGTTCGACAAGGCGTGGGCGGAGTACCTGAGCATTCTGACCGATCGGCTGCTGCCGTTGAGCCGCGCCGGCAAGCACGCCGAGATCGCCGCGGTCCGCGAGGCCGAGACCGGGCCTCTGATCGAGGTGATGCGCGAGGCGATGAACACTCTCGTCGCGCAGACCGTGGTCAAGGCGGAGGAACGGAAGGCCGCGGCGCAGGATACCTACGGCGCCGCCCGGACCCTGGTGATGACGCTGATCGTCCTGGGCGTCGCGCTCGGCGTGGCCGCCGCTGTCGGCATCGCCCGGCTGATCACCCGGCCGCTGGCCCGCTGCGTGGCGATCCTGCAGCGGATCCGCGACGGCGACCTCACCGGGCGCACCGGCCTGGCCGGCCGGGACGAGGTCGCCCAGTTGGCCCAGGCGCTGGACGCCTCCACCGAGGCGATCGCCGGCATGGTTCGCCGGGTCGGCGACAACGCGCAGCACGTCGCGGCGGCCTCGGAGGAGTTGTCCAGCGTCTCCGTCGAGATGTCCTCGACCGCGGAGGAGACCTCCGCGCAGGCCGGCAGCGTGGCCGGGTCGGCGGCCGAGGTCTCCCGCAACGTGCAGACCGTGGCCGCGAGCTCGGAGGAGATGGGCGCGTCGATCCGGGAGATCGCCGGTAACGCCAGCGAGGCGGCCAGCGTCTCCGCCGGTGCCACGCGGACCGCCACCCACACCAACGAGATCGTCGCGCGGCTCGGCCAGTCGTCGACCGAGATCGGCAGCGTCGTGAAGCTGATCACCTCGATCGCCGAGCAGACCAACCTGCTCGCGCTCAACGCCACGATCGAGGCGGCCCGGGCCGGCGATGCCGGCAAGGGCTTCGCCGTGGTCGCCACCGAGGTCAAGGACCTGGCCCAGGAGACCGCCAAGGCCACCGAGGACATCTCCCGGCGGATCGCCACCATCCAGGACGAGACCGGGCAGGCCGTCGCCGCGATCGCCGAGATCACCGCGGTCACCTCGCGGATCAACGACTACACCTCGACCATCGCCGCGGCCGTCGAGGAGCAGACCGCCACCACCAGCGAGATGTCGCGCAACATCAACGACGCCGCCGCCGGCGCGACCACCATCGCGGCCACCATCGACGGCGTCGCGCAGGCGGCGAACTCCACCGCCGCCGGCGCCACCCAGACCCAGGCGACCGCCCAGGACCTGGCCAGGATGGCCGTCGAGCTCCAGTCGACGGTCGCGGCGTACCGAGTCTGAATCGGCAGAACGGCGCGCCGGCCCCGGGATGCCCGGCCGGCCCGGGCGGGTGGCTGGTGGGCGGCCTGGCGGTGATCGTACGGATCATGGTCGAGTGTCCTGTTGCTACCCGTTCGCCCCGGCATAAGCGGCATAAGGCCCGCAGGCCGCATTCTCCGGGCCGGCTTGGCCCCTTATGCGGATGGTCCCGGCCATATCCGTGCCATCCAGGGCCTAGCGGCGGCAGGTGTTCTCGCCGATGATGGGCCACGTGACTGGCCGCCATCGACGACGTTCGCGACTTCGCGCAGGTACAGCAGTGCTGGCTACGCTCGCCGTGGTCGCGGTGGTGACCGGCGTGCGGGTCGGCGTGAGCCAGCTCGGCGGCGGTGAGTGCGACGGGCAGGTGCGGTTGTCCGTGGCGGCCGCGCCCCAGATCGCCGCCGCCGTGCAGCAGTCGGCCGCGGAGTGGGTCGGCGGCTCGGCCACGGTCGGCGGAGCCTGCGTGGCGGTCGACGTGCGCGCCGTCGACCCGGCCGACGTGGCCGCGGTGCTCAGCGCCGAGCAGAAGGTCTCGCTCGCCGGCGCCGGTGCGCCGCGCGCGGGCGTGACCGCGCCGGACGTCTGGGTTCCCGACGCTCGCACCTGGCTGCAGCGCCTGCGCTCGGCCGCGCCGGAGTTCGCCTTCACCGAGGAGGGCTCGCTCGCGCTGAGCCCGGTGGTCATGGCGATGCCGGAGCCGGTCGCCAAGGAGCTCGGCTGGCCGCGCAGGAAGCTCAGCTACGCCGACCTGATCGCGCAGATCACCACCAGCACGAACTTCCGGGCCGGCACCGTTGACCCGGCCCGCGACGCCGCCGCGCTCTCCGGCCTGCTCGCGCTGGGCGCCACCGCGGCCACGCTGGATCAGCGCCGGCCGGGCACCACCAACGGCCTGCTGCGGACGCTGGCGACCGACACCTCGGTGCTGCGCGACGACCTGATGGCCCAGCTGCCGCAGGACAAGGACGACAACTCGCTGGCCGCCGGGCTCGGACTCGCCGCCATGTCGGAGAGCGACGTCGTCACCTACAACGCCACCCGGCCGCCGGTCGGCCTGGCCGCGCTCTACCTCGAGCCCGCGGCGGTCCCGCTGAACTACCCGTTCGCGGTCATGCCCGACCTCGGCCAGGCCCAGGCGGAGGCGGCCCACCAGCTCTATGCCGCGCTGAGCGCCGGTGCGGGTTTCCGGGGCCGGCTCGCCCAGGCGGGCATCCGCGCGCCGGACGGCACCGCCCCCGCGGGCTTCACCGCGCCCGCCGGAGCGCCCAAGCGCTTCGGGCCGGCCCAAGCCGCCGGCAGCGGTGAGGCGGCCGCCGCGACGGCCGACGGCGCGACCATCGACCGGGCGCTGGCCGGCTGGTCGGCGGTCGTGGCCCCGGCCCGGATCCTGGCCATCGTCGACGCCTCGGCCAGCATGCGCACGCCGGTGCCGACCGCCCGCAACGCCACCCGGATGCAGCTGACCCTCGCGGCGGCCCGCGGCGGCCTGGGCCTGTTCAGCGACGACTGGCAGGTCGGGCTCTGGCTCTTCGCCGGGTCCGGCTCGGATCACCGCGAGCTCGTGCCGATCGGCCCGCTGACCGACAAGCGCGACGACGTGGCCGGTGCGCTCGGCGGCATCCAGCCCGCCGGCGGCGACGCGGGGCTCTACCGCACGATCCTGGACGGCTACCGCGAGGTGCAGGACGGCTGGCAGGCCGGCCGGGTCAACTCCGTGCTGCTGATGACCGACGGCGTGGGGGCCGGGCGGCAGTCCGGCGACATCAAGCTGGAGGAGCTGCTTGCCAAGCTCGGCGCGGCCAAGAGCGCGGACAAGCCGGTCCAGGTGATCATCGTCGGGGTCGGCGACGCGGTGGACCGGACCCCGCTGGAGCGGATCACCCGGGAGACCGGTGGCGGCGTGTTCATCGCCGAAGACCCGGCCCAGATCGGCGCGGTCTTCCTCGAGGCGCTCTCGCTGCGGACGACGACCCCGCGCTGAGGCCCACCCCGGGCGGGGGACGCCGCGACAGCGCCTGCTCCGGCGTGCGGATCGCGGATCGCGGATCGCGGATCGCGGATCGCGGATCGCGGATCGCACAGCATCCGGCCGGGCGACGCCGGCTGAGCCGAACCGCGGCGGAATACCCAGGCCAGTGCGTGCCACGAGCCCGATTCGCCCGGTCGCGGAGGATCGGCCGCCGGTGCCGCGAGCCGCTGCGATACCGTTTGGCGGTCGGGCCGTCGCGTCGCCCGGGT
Source organism: Actinoplanes sp. ATCC 53533 (assembly GCF_003947245.1). Lineage (NCBI taxonomy): Bacteria > Bacillati > Actinomycetota > Actinomycetes > Micromonosporales > Micromonosporaceae > Actinoplanes > Actinoplanes sp. ATCC 53533. The sequence goes on from NZ_QHHV01000104.1 coordinate 78,581, forward strand.
CGGTGACGATCCACGCGGCAGCCGTCAGCTCAGGGAGTCACGATGTCCGAGTCGAGTGCCGGTTCCGACGCCACCGCCGGTGAGTCCGCCGCGCAGGAGCCCGAGGCCGAGGTCTTCGCCAACCGGGCCGAGCGCCGGGCGAAGGGCAAGAAGGGCTCCGGCGGCGGTGGCGAGGTCTTCAGCAAGGGCCAGCAGCCGGTCGGCCGCGGTTCGGTGCAGAGCCCCCGCCAGTACGGCAACCGCCGCAGCGGCTGACCCCACGCGAGGCCGCCGCCGGCCGCAGCGCCTGGCTCCGCACGAGAGCGTCTGACCCCACGCGAGGCCGCCGCCGGCCGCAGCGCCTGGCTCCGCACGAGAGCGTCTGACTCCGCACGAGCCGCAGCCGGGCCGGCGGGGTCAGGCGATGGCGGCGACGGTGGCGTCAGCGCCGCCGCGCCAGAGCAGCCCGGTCTCGGTGAAGCCCGCCGTCCGCAGCGCCGCCAGGTGCCAGCCGGCCGGCGGGGTCCACTCCGCGCTGCCGTGCTCGGCAGGATAGATCTTCTCGCGCTCGGCGTGCAGCGGCGCCAGCCGCGGGTCGGCCGCGACGCGCGCCCACCAGTCGCGCCACGACAGCGCCGCCCCCGCCGCGTAGCGGGCCTCGCGGCGGGCGTTCGCCTTGCCGAGGAGCTGCTTCGTCAGCTCCGGCAGCCCTTCGTCGGGCATGTGGTCGGCGTTGGCGAAGACCCCACCGGCGCGCAACACCTGGCGGATCTCGCCGTAGAGCACGGCGAGCCGCTCCGGCGCCAGCCAGTGCAGCGCCGTCGCGGTCAGCACGGCGTCATAGTCGCGGTGCGGCAGCGCCTCCGTCCAGGACGGCCGGCCCAGATCCGCGGCGACGATCTCCCGTCCGACCACCCCGCCATCGCCCTCGACCGGGCTAGCCGGATCCCCGTTGAGTGACGCCTCGGCCAGGGCCAGCAGCACCGGGTCCTGGTCGACCACGGTGACCCGCGCGCCCGGGAACCGGGCGAGGGCGCGCAGGGAGATCGAGCCGGTGCCGCCGGCCAGGTCGAGCAGCCGCGGCCGGCCGTCCGGCGTGACCGCCTCGACGGCGTCGAGCATGGTCGCGATCCGGTGTTCCCGGTCCGGCAGGTAGGCCTCCTGCTGCCGGTCCCAGCTTTCCTGAAATGCGTCCGCCACCTCGGCGAGGTAATGAGTCATGCCTGTCACGCTACTTACATCCGGTCCCCGGGTCCAGACTTGTTGCCAAGAATGTGCAATAGTGCCGAGGGTGGCAGCCGGGTCACGGCGACGCCGAGCAGGCAGAGCGCGCCGCCGGCGAACGCCAGCGGGGCGGGCACCTCGCCGAGCAGCAGCCAGGACAGCACCACCGCGATGCCCGGGACCACGTAGGACGACGAGCTCAGGCCGCCCGCGCTCATCCGCTTGAGGGCGTACGCCCAGGTCGCGAACGCGATCGCGGTGGGGAACACGCCCAGGTAGACGACGCTCAGCGTGGCGCTGCCCGGCGCGTCGCGGAGTTCGGTCAGCAGTCCCGGCGCGAAGGGCAGGCAGGCGACCGTGCCGGCCAGGCAGCCGAGCCACGTCGCGGTGAACGGGTCCACGTCGCGCAGCGCCTGCTTCTGCAGCAGGACCCCGACGGCGTAGAGGGCCGCGGCGGCCAGGGCCAGCAGCACGCCGGCCGCGTCGTGCCGGCCGGTGGAGGTGGCGATCGCGATCGTGACGACACCGGAGAAGGCGATCACCAGGCCGGTGACGAGACCGCGGGGAAAGCCCTCCTTGAGGTAGACACCGGCCAGCACGGCGATCAGGATCGGGCCGACGTTGACCACCAGGGCGGTCGTGCCCGCGTCGAGGTGGTGCTCGGCCGCGTTCAGCGCCACCGCGTAGATGCCGAACCACAGCACGCCGTACCCGATGACCAGCAGGAGCGGGCGGCCGCGCGGGATCCGCCGGGGTCGCAGGGCCGCGACCAGGCTCAGCGCCACCGAGCCGGCGGCCAGCCGGCCCAGGGCCAGCGGGCCTGGGCTGTAGTGATCGCCGACCGAGCGGATCACGATGAAGGCCGACGCCCAGAGGATCATCGTGACGGCGGTGGCGAGCAGGGGCAGGGTGGCGGAACGGCTGCGGGTGGCGGTGGTCATGCGTCCAATCTCGGGCTGGCGCCGATTAAGCACAAGCAACCGTTTCTACAGCATCGTTAAGCCCTGCTGTACGGTGGTCGTCATGCTGGACCTTCATCGACTGCGCGTCTTCCGGGCCGTGGTGGCCAGCGGCTCGGTCAACGCCGCGGCGGCCAACCTGGGCTACACCTCCTCGGCGGTGAGCCAGCAGGTCACCGCGCTGCAGCGGGAGACCGGCCTGGTGCTGCTGGCCCGCAGCGGCCGGGGGATCGAGCCCACCTCGATCGGGCTCGCGCTGGCCGAGCAGATCGACGGGGCGCTGAGCCGCTTCGGCGACGTCGAGGCCTTCGTGGCCGACCTGCGCAACGGGCGCACCGGCTCGCTGTCGATGGCGTATTTTCCGTCGGTCGGCGCCGCGTGGCTGCCCGCCGTGGCCCGGGCCCTGCTGCGCCGCTATCCGGACGTGCGGCTCGACCTGGAGCTGCGGGACGACTTCACCGCCGGCTCGGCCAAGCGGGCAGCCTTCAGCCCGGTCAAGGGCGGCGATGGGGTGGTTGGACGGGGGGTCGACATCCAGCTGCTCGTCGCGCCGCCGGACTTCGCCGGCACCCGCGACACCCGTGCCCACCATCTGCTGGACGACCCGTACGTGGTGGTCGTGCCGCCGGAGCACCCGCTGGCCGGCGCCGACGCCGTGGAGCTGGCGCGCCTGGCCGGCGAGCGCTGGATCGACAACGACTTCGCCCGGGGCTGGTGCCGGGAGAACCTGATCGACGCCTGCCGGGCGGCCGGCTTCAGCCCGCCGTTCCGGATCGAGGCGCACGACTACCCGACGGCGCTGGCCTTCGTCGAGGCCGGGATCGGCATCACCGTGCTGCCGCGGCTCGGCACCGCGAGCCTGCCGGGCGGCCTGGTCGCGGTGCCGGTCACCGCGCCGGCGGTGTGCCGCTCGATCTACGCCGTGGTGCAGACGTCGGTCGAGGCGACCCCGCCGGCGCAGTGCGTGCTGGAGGAACTGCGCCGGTGTGCCCGCGCCGCTACGGCGTGATCCGCCACTCCTGGCAGGTGTTGCCGAGCGCGGCCCACTGCCGCACCGCCGCGCCGTTGGCCGTCGCGCAGTTCGCCACGTCCAGGACCTTGCCGTTGCCCCGGTTCGCGATGAGATAGCGCCCGTTGACCGGGGTGACGCTCCACTGCTGGCAGGCGTTGCCCAGCGCGGACCAGAGGTTGACCGCCGTGCCGTCCGCGGTGCCGCAGTTGACCGAGTCGAGCACGGTGCCGCTGTTCACGTTGGTGATCGTGTAGTAGCCGCTCGACGCCTTGGCGAAGGTCCATTGCTGGCAGGCGTTGCCGAGCGACGCCCACTGGTCGATCGCCGTGCCGTTGGCCGTGCCGCAGTTGACCGCGTCCAGCACCGCGCCGCTGTTCTGGTTGATCAGGCGGTACCTGGTGCCGGCCACCGGGAAGGTGACGCTGCCGCCGGGGTCGCCCGCCGGCGCGGTCTGGGTGCTGCCGAGCGCGGCCGGGGTGCCCAGGTTCGGCGTGCCGTCGGAGTTCCAGCCGATCTTCTGGATCCGGGTGGTACGCGTGCCGCCGCAGCCCTGCCCGGCCGTCTCGTTGGCGTGGTAGACGACCCAGGTCTCGGTGCCGTCGGGGGAGGTGAAGAAGCCCTGCCCGCCCGGCCCGTAGACGCCGTTGCCGTCGGCCCGCTGGAAGATCGGGGTGCTCTTCTTGGTCCACGCGGCCGCGCTCAGCGGGTTGCTGCCGGTCAGCGTCAGCATGCCGAGCTTGTAGTCCGGGGTGTTGCACGAGCTGGCCGAGTACGTCAGGAACGTCTTGCCCCCGCGCTGCAGGACGTACGGCGCCTCCTGGGTGTTGCCGCCGGAGGTCTCCCACGAGTACGACGGCGAGGAGAGCTTGGTGCCGTAGGCGCTGACGGTCCACGGGTTGCTCATCGGGGCGACGAACAGGCTCTGCAGGTTACCGACCCAGGACGAGTAGAAGTAGTAGTTGGCGCCGTTGATGGTCGCGACGCTGCCGTCGATGGCCCAGCCGTTGCCCGCCTGGACGTTGAGCTGGGCGGCGTAGTGGTACGGGCCCATCGGATCGGTGCCGTCGCTCTCCAGCACGTACGAGCGCTGGCCGTCGCAGCACGCCGCCGGGCCGGCCGAGTAGTAGTAATACCACCGTTTCCCGTTCGGGCCGTCGAGCAGGTGCAGCGAGGGAGCCCACATGTTGCAGCAGTTCGACGAGCCCGTTCCGGTGTGGACCACCGTCTCGGCCGCCCCGCCCAGCGCGGCCACCGATGCCGCCTTCTTGATCACCAGCCGGGAGTTCCAGGTCGTCGCGGCCAGGTAGTAGTTGCCGTTGTAGTAGCCGAGCCACGGATCGGCCCCGTACGGCGCGGCCGCCACCGGGTTGGTGAAGGTGGTCGCGGCCGCCGCCCGGCCCTGCGACGGCGGCGCGACGATCGCGATCACGATCAGCAGCACCGCCGCGGCCAGCAGGAACAGTGGCCGGGACCCCCGGCGCAGGTGCGGTTCCATCGGCTCATCCCTCGTGGTCGCCACGCGCCGGTCGGTCCGGCCTGGCGATTGTGAGCGTTCACAACGGCGCTGGTCAATACCTTCGACCTCATCTGCCCGAAACAATCGGGAAACCTTGACGACCAACTTGTTACCGCCCACACTGCGGCACGACATCGACAGATGTCGTTGTCTGAACCGTCGTTTCTCGACCAGGGAGGGTCCCATGCTGGAACTCCACGAGCGCCGCGCCGGTCGGCGCGGTCTGGTGGCGGGTGTCGTCGCCGGGGTGCTGCTGGCGGTGGCCGGTGCCGCCACCGCGGAGGCGGCCGACTATCCGAATCCGGGCCGGGTCACCGGCGACACCGGGGTGCACGACCCGTCGATCGTCAAGACGCCCGCCGGCGGCTACCTCGTCGCGTACACCGGCGACAACCTGCGGCTGAAGACCTCGCCGGACCGGACGGCCTTCCGCGACGCCGGCGCGGTCTTCCCGAACGGCGCGAGCTGGACGACGGCGTACACCGGGGGCAGCCGTAGCCTCTGGGCGCCCGACATCTCGTATCGCAACGGGCGGTACTACCTGTACTACTCGGCGTCCACCTTCGGCTCGAACCACTCGGCGATCTTCCTGGCCACCAGCACCACCGGGGCGTCCGGCTCGTGGACGAACCAGGGCCTGGTGATCGAGTCGGGCAGCGGCAACGACTACAACGCGATCGACCCGAACCTGGTGGTGGACGCGCAGGGCGGGTGGTGGCTGAGCTTCGGATCGTTCTGGTCAGGCATCAAGCTGATCGCGCTCAGCGCCTCGACCGGCAAGCGGTCGGACGGCACGGTCCGGGCCCTCGCCGGGCGCGGCGGCGGGGCGATCGAGGCGCCGACCCTGGTGCGGCACGGTTCGTACTACTACCTCTGGGTGTCGTTCGATTTCTGCTGCCGCGGCGCCGCCAGCACGTACCGGATCATGGTCGGCCGGTCGACCAGCGTGACCGGGCCCTTCGTCGACCGTAACGGCACCGCGCTGACCGCCGGCGGCGGCACCCAGGTGCTCGCCTCGCACGGCGCCATCCACGGCCCGGGCCATCAGGCGGTGCTCGCCGACGCCGACAGTGACGTGCTGGTCTACCACTACTACGCCGACAGCGGCGCGCCCTATCTCGGCATCAACCTGATCGGCTACGACGCGGCGGGCTGGCCGTACATCCACTGAATCTCTGCAAACAACCTGCAAACACCTTTGCCTTCCCATTGACATCCGTCTGTGTTGTTCTGTAGGAGGTAAGCGCTTGCTTCGGGCAAAGCGGGCGCGGGGAGCCGGCACCCCCATCCGTTCCTCGATCGCCGCGATCCACCCCGCGGCACTCACCGAATGTCAAGGAGACCACCATGCGCAGAAACATGCGCCAGCTCGTGCTGGGCACCTCCGCCGGCGCGACCGCACTCGCTCTCGTCACCGCCGGCATCACCCTGACCGGCGCCGCGTCCGCCGCCGAGAACGCGGCCGCGGCCCCGCCGAGCACGCTGGCGGCCATCACCGACCTGGTCGGCTGGGGCACCCAGAACGGCGGCACCACCGGCGGCGGCAGCGCCGCGACGACCACGGTGACCAGCGCCTCGGCGCTGACCACGGCGCTCGGTTCCAGCTCGGCCGCGGTCATCCGCGTCTCCGGGACGATCTCCTGCTCCGGCATGCTGCGGGTGCGGTCGAACAAGACCATCATCGGCAACGCCGGCGCCACGATCGCGGGCTGCGGCCTCAACATCAACGGCGACCGCAACGTGATCATCCGCAACATCACGTTCCGCAACTGGAACGACGACGCGATCAACGTCCAGACCTCGGCCACCAACGTCTGGGTCGACCACAACACCTTCACCGCCGGCTACGACGGCGCCGTGGACATCAAGCGCGGCTCGGACTTCATCACGGTGTCCTGGAACCGCGTCTACAGCCACGACAAGTCGATGCTGCTCGGCCACAGCGACGACAACGCCGCGCAGGACACCGGCCACCTGCGGGTGACCTACCACCACAACTGGTTCGACGCGTCGACCCAGCGGCACCCGCGGGTGCGCTTCGGCAACCCGGTGCACGTCTACAACAACTACTACCGCAACAACAGCGGCTACGGCGTGGCCTCCACCGAGGGCGCCGGCGTGCTGGTCGAGAACAACTCCTTCGAGGGTGTCTCGGACCCGTTCCACCTGGGCGAGGGTGACTCCGGGCCGGGCACGCTGGTCGCCCGGGGCAACCTGCTGGTCGGTTCGGGCGGCGGCCAGACCGGCGGCAGCGTCAAGGCCATCCCGTACGGCTACACGGCGGACGCCGCCAGCAGCGTGAAGTCCATCGTGACCGCCAACGCGGGCGCGGGCCGCATCTCGCTCTGATCCGGTGAATGCCCGGCCTCCCACCACACGGGAGGCCGGGCTCTCCGTTCTCCGCCCCCCGACAGGAGCTGATCCATGATCCACCGCAAGCTGCTCGCGTCCACCCTGGCCGGCCTCGCCGCCGTCGCCGGCACCGTGGCCGGGGTCTCCGCCGCGGAAGCCGCCGTCTCGATCACCGTGGCGGCCGACGGCTCCGGCACGGTCCGCACCGTGCAGGCGGCCGTCGACCTGGTCCCGGCCGGCAACTCCAGCACCGCCACCATCACCATCAAGAAGGGCACCTACGCGGGCCGGGTGGTGGTGCCGTCCACCAAGCCGAACATCGTCTTCACCGGTGCGACGGGCGTCGCCACCGACGTCGTCATCACCGCGAGCCGGCCGCAGAACACCGACGGGACCGACGGCAGCGCCACGGTGCTGCTCAGCGCCAAGGACATCGAGATGCGCCATCTCACCGTCCGCAACGACTACAACGAGAGCACCAACGGTGCCTCGCAGGCGCTGGCGCTCTACGTGAAGGCCGACCGGGCGAAATTCCGCAACGTGCGGCTGATCGGCGATCAGGACACCCTGCTGACCCACGGCACGGTGCGGGCGTACTTCTACAAGAGCTATGTCGAGGGCGACGTCGATTTCATCTACGGCAGCGGCACCTCGGTCTTCGACAACTGCGAGATCTTCTCGTCGACCCGCAATCAGTCCAACAACGGCTATGTGACGGCCTCGGCGACCCCGGGTGCGCGCACGTACGGGATATTGATCGTCAATTCGCGGCTGACCAGCGACGCGGCCGCGGGCACGGTCTACCTCGGCCGGCCCTGGCATCCCGGCGGCGACACCACGGCGGATCCGCAGGTGCTGATCCGCAACACGGCGCTCGGCGCGCACATCCGCACCGCCCAGCCGTGGACGGACATGAGCGGCTTCTCCTGGAAGGACGCCCGGCTGTCGGAGTACCGCAACACCGGCGCCGGCGCGACCGTGAACAGCAACCGTCCGCAGCTCAGTGACGCGGCGGCGGCGAACTACACGGCCCAGAAGTACCTGGCCGGCTCCGACGGGTGGAACCCCGTGGTCACCGGCTGACGGCAGCGGCCGGACAAGCGCGAAGGCCCGTGACGGAGGGAACGCCGTCGCGGGCCTTCGTGGTGCTCGGGCCGTCCCGCGCGTAGCGCGGAACGGGAGACGGGGGACGAGGAGGGCGCCTCATCCCCCGTCCAATTCCGTTCGGACGGAACATTGTGGTGCGGGAGCCGGGCCAGTTGTCGGTCTTGCCGGGTCACCTCCAGGGGGACGGGAGGGGATGGATTGGGAGCGCTCCCATAGAAGACTGTAACTGTCTTGGCGGCTTGCCGGAAGCACCTTAAGGAATTGCTCAGACAGTCGCGCGGCAGGACGCCGCCGGGACGGTGCTGGCGCCGGAGCCGATGAATCCGAACGTCGTACTCGCGCCGGCCGCCAGCGCGCCGTTGTAACTGGCATTGACGGCCGTCACCGTGCTCCCGCTCGCCGAGACGGTGGCGTTCCAGCCCTGCTGGATCGTCTGGCCGGCGGGGTAGGCGAGCGAGACGGTCCAGCCCTTGATCGCTGCGGGGCCGGCGGTCACCTTGACCTCGCCCTGGAAGCCACCCTGCCACGATGAGGTCACCGCGTAGGTGGCCGTGCAGGCACCGGTCGCCGGGGGCGTCGAGGTGGGGGGCGTCGTGGGCGGCGTCGTGGGTGGCGGGGTGGACGGCGGCGGGGTCGTCGGCGGGGTGGTGCCGCCGAAGGCCACGTCGCTGCAGAAGTAGTAGGACTGGTCCAGGTGGCTGGCCTGCCAGATGGTGTAGACCATGGCCCGGCCGGTCCGCCCGGACAGCGCCACCGGCAGGTCGATCTGCACGCCGCCGCTGACCGAGGTCCACTGCGCGGCGGGCGTGTTGCCGATCTGGCTGACCAGGTCCAGATCCGACCACTTCAGGGCCGTGGTGACCGGGTTGAAGCCGGGCTTGGTGACATAGACGCGGATGTAGTCGGCGCCGTGCAGGGCGCCGTCGAACAACCGCACGTTGAAGCTGTTGCCCACCGACGTGGGGGTCCAGTCGCCGACGGTGTCCATGGCGTTGTAGCGACCGCTCTGGGTGCGCCCGGCGCTGCAGAGCTGGCCGTCGGGGATGGCGGCCTGGTGGTTGCCGGCGACGCCCTCGCGGAAGAGGCCGTTCCAGTTCCACATGGCGTTCGGGTCGGCCTGCCAGGCCTGCCAGCACATCGGATCGAGGGTCGCCATCGTCGGGTCCTGGAACTTGCTGCCCCACCGTTCGTAGCAGCCGTAGTTGCGCGACGCGGGCCCGGTGACGTTGCCGTGCGCGGCGGCGGGCCCGGCCGGGAGCACGACCGCGGCCAGCGCGGCCACGACGATCCCGGCGAGACCGCTGATCAATATGCGGATTCGTAGCGAAGAGGACATGGGCTCAGCACTCCGTGAGAAAGGGGCCCCGAGGAAAAGGGCAGGGTCGCGGGGGGTACGGCGAAGGCTGCCCATGGCCTCCGCCCGCCACCTGGCCCGGCGGGGTGCGCGCCCAGCCTCGCCGACCGATCGGCGTGTGTCAATGCATCCTGCGTCCGGTCGGCGCCGGCCGCGGATCGGCGAGAAATTCGCCGGATCCCGGCAACCTTTCCGGCCTCTTTCGCCACTGTGCAGGTGGGCGCGGCATCAGCCGTGGTCCGGGGCTGGGGAATGGATGGGTGATGACGCGACCTGGCATGCCGTACGCCGGCCGGCCGTCCCGGCGGACCCGGGACACGTCGGTGGTCGGGCGGCGACCCGTCGGCGGCCGGGTCCATCCGTGCCATCCCCGGCGGACGCCGGCCGCGCGGCCGTGCAGCGTGCAGATCGTGGCCGACCTGACCGGCCCGGCGGCCCGGCTGGACCCGCCCTGGAGCGGCGTGCCGGCTGCCATGATCGCCGCGGCGGCCACCGTCGACACGCTCCGCGCGGTACGGGCGATGCCCGGCTGGTCGATCGAGGTCGGACCGCTCGCCTACGCCTTCGCCGACCGTGGCGCCGAGCGGGGCGTCGCGCTGCTGCTGGCACCACAGGTGCCGCAGCTCAGCCCGGATCTGCTGGCCGACGCCGTCGACCTGCTGCGCGACTTCGACGCGGTGCTCGGTCCCACCACCGGCGAGGGCTGGTGGGCGTTCGGCCTCCGCGAACCGGCACACGGCGCGCTCCTGCGCACCATGCCCGGGGCGCTGGCCGACGCGGGCGCCCTGACGGTCGCGTCGCTGCGGCTCGGCCTGCGCGTCGCCATGCTGCCCACCCTGCACGAGTTGGGCAGCGGCGCCGACGTGCGGGCCGTCGCCGGGCTGTGCCCGCCCGACAGCGAGTTCGCCGCGACGGTCGCCCACCTGGGCGGGACGCACCCCTGAGCGGTCACCTCACCGTCGACGGCGGCCGGTGTGACGCGAAGTACCGCGCCGGAACGCACGCGGCGGATCTCGGGCCCCGGCTGTTCGCCAAGATCCGGTAGGTTACGGGGTATGAGCGTACGTTTCGGGGTGTTCGTGCCGCAGGGCTGGAAGATGGACCTGGCCGAGATCGCCGACCCGGTCGAGCAATACGAGGCGATGACGGCGGTGGCCAAGGCCGCGGACGCCGGCCCCTGGGACTCGGTGTGGGTCTACGACCACTTCCACACGGTCCCCGAGCCGACGATCAACACGACCTTCGAATGCTGGACGGTGACCTCGACGCTGGCCCGCGACACCAGCCGGGTCAACATCGGCCAGATGGTCGGCTGCAACGGCTACCGCCAGCCCTCGCTCTACGCCAAGATCGCCTCGACCGTGGACGTGGCCAGCCACGGCCGCCTCTACGCCGGCCTCGGCGCGGGCTGGTACGAGCACGAGTGGAAGGCATACGGCTTCGAGTGGCGCGAGGTGCCGCAGCGGATGGGCGAGTTCCGCGAGGCCGTCGAGATCGTGCACAAGATGTGGACCGAGGAGCGGCCCGTCTTCACCGGCCGGCACTACTCCATCGACAAGCCGATCAACGAGCCGAAGGGCGTCCGCAAGCCGCACCCGTCGTTCTGGCTCGGCGGCGGCGGCGAGAAGGTGACGCTCAAGCTGGTCGCCCAATACGCCGACGCCTGCAACGTGGGCGGCGGCGATCCCGCGATCATCCGCCACAAGCTGGACGTGCTGCGCCGGCACTGCGACGACCTGGGCCGCGACTACGACCGGATCATCAAGTCGACCGGATGCGAGCTCAAGCCCGGCGAGCCGGTCGCGGAGACGATCGGCCGCATCGAGAAGATGGTCGAGGCGGGCGCCGACTACGTGATCGTCTACGTGCCCCGGGTGGCGTACGACCACGAGCCGATGCTGCGCTTCGCCAGCGAGGTCATCCCGCAGTTCGCGTGACCGGATACTCGGACTCCACTGAGTACGCGTGCGGATCCCCGGGCGGTCGCGCTCGGAAAGACTTGCCGGCATGCGAAAGACACTGACCGGTATGACGCTCGCCGCGGCGCTGGCCGCCACCCTGTTGACCGGGGGCTGCAGCTTCGCGGACGCGATCTGCGGCTCCGACGACTACCCCGTCAAGGCCGTGGGCACGACCACCGGGCAGGACTGCGTCCCCAAGGGACAGGAGCCACCGGCGGGCTACGTCCGCTACCCGAAGGGCAAGGTGCCCGAGCACGTCGGCGACAAGTGGGACGAATACTGGAGCGAGGTCGTCGTCGACGAGAAGGGCAACGTCGTACCCGGATGAACCCACCCCAGGCCACCGACCGGCTGGCATTCCGCCGGATGACCCCCGGCGACCTCGACGACGTGGCCGCGCTGCTGGGCGACCCGGCCGTGATGCGCTACTACCCCCGGGTCCGCGACCGGGCCGGAGCCCGGGACTGGATCGCCTGGAACCAGGGCCTCTACGCGAGCGAGGGTTTCGGCCTGTGGGTCGTCACGCTGCGCGGCAGCGGGGAGTTCGTGGGCGACTGCGGCCTGACCCCGCAGGAGATCGACGGGGTGACGGACATCGAGGTCGGTTACCACGTGCGTGCGGAGCTGCAGGGCCGCGGGTACGCCACCGAGGCGGCGGCAGCCTGCCACGCCTACGCCCGCGACACCCTCGGCCTCCGGCGCCTGACGGCAATCATCAACCCGGACAACATCCCGTCCCAGCGCGTCGCCGAGAAAATCGGCCTCACCCACGAACGCGACACCACATCCCGCGACGGCCGCCCGGTCCGCATCTACGCCACGGCATTCCGGCCCCCGGAGAGCACAGCACCCGGCTGAGGTGGACCAGGCCACGGTGAAATCTCGTGTCGAGCCCTTCGCAGCAAGTGGCCGCGTGGGGTCTTGCTTCCCCGTCTCCGGCGCGTCCTGTCGATAGCCGATCCCGGTGGCAGCGTCCACGATGCGAGTCGTCGGAACCGCTTCCTCCCACGAGGCGGGGTGTCCTCGGCTCGCGTCCTGGCCCGCGCGCGACTTGCCGATGGAGGGCCGGTGAGGATCTCACGGCTTTCGGGTGGCGGGGTCACGCCCGCACATCAGCCATTCCGGCGACCGCTGTGTGGGCTCCGCGCCATCTACCGCCACCACCTGCCGACCGTGCAGCGGGGGCCTCGTCCACTCGCCGGGTCTGCGACAACCAACCCAGGTCTCGTCTCGGCTGCCCGGGTTTGAGTCTGCTACGGCACTTTTGTTCTCCGGTGCCGCTGGGGGTCCGGGCGGCGGGGTGTTGGTGGTGACTTGCCTTTGCTCTGCTTCCCGATAGGAAACACTGGATGAGATGTGCGGGTTCTGCTTCGGTTGATGCCGGGCCTCGACCGTGGGGTGTTTCCAATGGGGAAGCAGAGCAGCGACAGGCGTTGGGGCGGGGTCGCTGGGCGGCAGGAGCCGCCGGCCCGGCCCGGCGTGGCCCGGCCCGGCGTGGCGTGGCCCTGGTGTGGCCTGGCCTGGCGCGGCGATCGAGGCGGGCTTCGATCTGGCTTCTGGCCCGCGGCCGAGGACCAGGAACCGTCCTTGCAGTGTGAGTCCGACGGTGTGCCGTAGTGGCGCGGAGCTCACCGGATCGCTACAAGATCTGCCCCGGGTCGCCGACCCAGAATCAACATTGATGCGCGCGAGCACGGAGCGGACCACCCCGCCACAAGATCCAGCCACGGGCCCCAGCGTGCCGGCGACGCGACTGATCGAACCCGGCGACCCTGGTCACCGGTGGCCCCCGGGTGGGCTACTGGCTACCACGATCGACAGGAGGTGACTCGTGGCCTCGGCGACCTGAGTGGTCCTCCCAATGGCGAAAGCCGGGGATGCCGACTCGCGGCGGCCTCGTTCAGCTACCGGCCGATGTGGTTCGGCGGCGGTAGGCGCCCGGGGAGGTGCCGACCTCTCTCTTGAACGCGGCCGCGAACGCCACGTCCGAGCCGTACCCGACCCGGCCCGCGATCGCCGCCACCGTTGCCCGTTCGTCGCGTAGCAGCGTGCGGGCCCGCTGCATCCGCAGCGACAGCAGATACCGCATCGCGGGCCGGCCCACCCGCTCGGTGAAGCGGGCCGCGAAGGCGGCCCGGGACAGCCCGGCGGTGGCGGCGAGCGTGGGCAGCGTCCACGGGTACGCCAGGTCGCCGTGGATGGCGGCCAGGGCCGCTGCGATACCCGGGTCGCCCAGTCCGGCCAGCCATCCGGGCCGGTCGACGCTGCCGCTGTGCTGCCGCAGGGCCCGGATCAGCAGCGCGTCGGACAGCCGGGCCATGACCAGGTCGCTGCCCGGGCCGCCGTCGAACGCCTCCGCGCGCAGCGCGTCCACCAGTGTGGCTACCCAGGCCGGCGGGCGGCCGTCGGTGCCCGGCAGGTGGATGACGGCGGGCATGCCGCGCAGGGCGGGGTGATCCGGTTCGCCGACGACGAACGCCCCGCAGACCACGACGGTCCGGTTGCCCGCACCGCCGATCGCGGCGGGCGGGCCGGAAGCGGGCGGGCTGGCGGTGGGCGGGCCGGAAGAGGGCGGGCTGGGGGAGCGCGGGCTGGCGGTGGGCGGGCCGGAGGTGGGCGGGCCGGGGGAGCGCAGGATGTGCGAGTCGCCGCTCGGCAGGATGACGACGTCGCCGGCCGCCAGCGCGATGACCTTCCCGTCGCGCAGCACCAGCTCGCACCGGCCCTCGGCGATGATGTGCACGCCGCGCAGGCCGGCCTGGTCGAAGTCGATGCTGAACGGCGTGCCCAGCTCCAGCCACCGGTAGGCGGCGCTTTCGAACCGGAGCTCACGCAGCACGGCACTCAGCAGATCCGCCGAGACGATTGCTTTGTTCCGGTGGACTTCCACTCATGGATTGTCCTGCGGTTGGCTCCTACCGTCGAGGAATGACCACAACAGAGCAGGGCATCGCCGGGTTGGACCGGATCGCGCAGATCAAGCTGCCCGTCACCGACCTGGCCCGGAGCGTCGACTGGTATCGCCGGCTGCTCGGCCTGCGGCTGTTCTCCGAGTTCGTGGAGGACGGTGTGCTGCGCGGCGCCGGGCTGATCGATCCGCGGGGCCGGTTCGGCATCGCCCTGCGGGACCGGGCGGTCTGCGCCGGCACGCCGAGCCTGGACGGCTTCGACGTGCTCGCCTTCACCCCGACCTCCCGTGCCGTCCTCGACGAGCTGATCGCCCGCTGCGCCCGCTTCGGCATCAAGCACGCCGAGCCGTTCGACACCCCGGCCGGCACCGTCCTGGACGTGCCCGATCCGGACGGTACGGTGCTGCGGTTCTACTACTACACCGCCGGCACCGACGGGTTCACCGGCGTCGAGTCCCGGGGCGGTGGGTACGTCGGTTTCTACTCCGAGCCCCGGCTGCCGGCCGGGTGAGCGGTCTGCCGGATCAGCATCTCGATGAGACCGGCCAGCCCGGCGGCGCCGGCGGCGTCGTCCGCCCGCCGGATGGTCATCAGCAGCGGCGCGGCGCGGTCGAGCACCACGCCGTCCCGGGCGAGCAGGTAGTAGACCGCCAGCGTGGCCGAGCGGGCGTTGCCGTCGTCGAACGGATGGAAGAACAACACATCGAGGTAGAGCCGGGCGGCCCGGGACGCCAGCGGCACCTCGTCGTCGGTGGCCTCGGCCAGGCACTGCTCGAACTCCTCCGGTAGGCCGGGCCGCCAGGAGTACCGTTCGCGACCGCCCTTGGCCCGGGCCTCGCCGGTGCGGAACGGCGCCTCGAGGACGGTCAGCACCGTGCGTTGCCACCGGGCGAGCCGGGCGAAGGTGAGCGGGCCGCCCTCGGCCACCGCCGCCCGGACCAGGTCGAGGGTCGCGAGCAGTTCCCGGCCGCCGGGGCCGCGTCGGGCGGCGTGTTCGGCGATGCCGTCCCGGTCGGCGGCGACCGGCCCGGGGGTGTGCCCGGCGGCGGCGTGCCAGTCGACCCGGGTCCGCACGTCGCGCCAGGCGCTCAGATCGTCGGCGTACAGCTTGTTTTCGCGCCGGATCGGGCGGCGGTCGGCGGCCGGCACGTTGCTGGTCCGCCAGGACGGCCAGGCGTCCGGCCAGGTGTCGGGCAGTTCCTCGGCCGGGAATCCGTCCAGCGCCGGCAGCCGGCTTGCCCGCTCGCCGACGACCTGCCGGGCGAAGTCCTCCGCGGTGTCGGCGATGTCCGTGCTGGACGGCAGCACCCAGCTGCTGAACCGTCCGCCGATCGCGTCGCTGATCAGCTCGCTGTGCCGCTGCTCCGGAACGCCCGCGGCGCTGAGGAACCAGGTGAGGACCAGGCGGACGTAGGTCTGCCAGCCGTCGCTGTCGGCCTGGCCCGCGGTCACCGCCACCAGCTGGGCCACGGCGATCTCCCACGCGGCCAGGGCCGCGTCCGGCTCGGCCTCGAGGTCGGGCAGCGGCAGGAACCGGTCGAACCGCTCGGCCACGCCCTCCAGCCAGCCCCGCCACTCGATCAGCCCGGCCGTGACGAGGGCGAGGGTCTCCCCTTGGGTGGTGACGGAGTGGGAGAGGCAGCACCACCCGCCGCTGGGCGCCCAGGCCCAGCCGCACGCCCAGCGGCCGTACCGTTGGACGAGAGCGTGGCTCGTCGCCCTGACCCACCGCCCGGCCTCGCGGTCGCCGGAGCGCGCCGGCGGCACGGCCGGCACGAGGCCGCGGACCACGGCCGGCGCCTCGTCCGGGTCGAACGGGTGCCGGGCCGGATCGGCGTCCGCCCAGGACAGGTCCATCGGCCGGACGAGCTTCCGCGAGTCGTCGGTCATCGGGAGCCATCGTGCCACGCGGTGTCGCGTGGCCGGCCTCAGTCCTTGGTGGGCATCACGTCCACCGGGGTGACGAGCCGGCGGTCGGCGCCCACCACCCGCAGCGGGCCGGTCAGCCGGACCGTGCCGCGGCACGGCAGGTCGTCCGCCGACGTGCCGACCATGATCTCGATGTCGCCCGGTTCCACGATACGGTGCAGGTCGCGGCCGGTGAACGCGGTCCGGTCGGCGTGCACCTGGAAGCGCACCAGGGCGTCGGTGTGCGGTTCCAGCGACACCCGGGCGAAGCCGGTCAGCTGCTTGACCGGCCGGGTCACCTGCGCGACCGTGTCGTGCAGGTAGAGCTGGATGACCTCCTCGCCGGTGCGCTCGCCGGTGTTGCAGACCCGGACCGACACAGTGAACTCGCCGTCGGTGGGCACCTCGGCCGCGCTGATCCGCAGGTCGTCCAGCGTGAACGTGGTGTAGGACGCCCCGAAGCCGAACGGGAACAGCGGCGTCGGGTCGAGGTTGCTGATGTCCGTGCGGTCCGCGCCCAGCGGCGGCTGCAGGTAGGTGCTCGGCTGGCTGCCCGGCAGCCGGGGGATCTGCACCGGCAGCTTGCCGACGGGCTGGATCCGGCCGCTGAGGATGCCGGCGATGGCCGCGCCCGCCTCCTGGCCCGGCATGAACGCCTGCACCAGCCCGGCGGCGCGGCCGTGCACGTCGCCCAGCGCGTACGGGCGTCCGGAGACCACGACCACGACCACCGGCGTACCGGTGTCGAGCAGCTCGGCCAGCAGGTCGGCCTGCACGCCCGGCAGCCGCAGGTCCTCGGCGTCGCAGCCCTCGCCGGACGAGCCGTGACCGAACAGGCCGGCGACGTCGCCGACGACGGCCACGCAGAGGTCCGCGTCGCGGGCAGCGTCGGCGGCGGCGGCGAAGCCGGAACGGTCGGTGCCCTGCACCTGGCTGCCCTTCTCGTACGCCACCTCGGCGCCAGGCAGCTCCGCGCGCAGCGCGTCCACCACCGTCGGCACCTCGATGCCCATCCCGAGGCCGGGGTGCCGGGGCAGCACGTGGTTCGGGAACGCGTAGCAGCCCATGAACGTGCGCGGGTCGTCGGCGCACGGACCGATGACGGCCACGCGCTGCGGCGCCGGGCGGCCCGCGTCCAGCAGCGGCAGCGCGGTGCCCGCGTCGAGCAGCACGATCGAGCGCTCGGCCAGCTCCCGGGCCAGCTCCCGGTTGGCGGGGGAGTCCAGGTCGGTGCCGGCCGCCGCGGCCACCGAGCCCTCCGGGGTCCAGCCCGGGTCGAGCAGCCCCAGCTCGACCTTCTGGGTGAGCAGGCGCCGGGCGGCCCGGTCCACCAGGTCCTCGCCGACCTCGCCGGCGCGCACCCGCTCGACGAGGCTGGGCCCGAAGCCGACCGTGTCGGGCAGCTCGACGTCCATGCCGGCGGCCAGCGCCTGCGCGCCGGCGTCGCCGAGGTCCGCGGCGACCCGGTGCATGATGGCCAGGAAGGGCACGGACCAGTAGTCGGACACTACCGTGCCGGTGAAGCCCCACTGGTCCCGCAGCAGGTCGGTGAGCAGCCACGAGTCCACCGCGGCCGGCATGCCGTCCACGTCGGAGTACGAGTTCATCACCGAGCCGGCCCGGGCCACCCGGACCGCCATCTCGAAGCTGGGCAGGATCACGTCCATGAGCTCGCGCCGGCCCATCGGCACCGGCCCGTGGTTGCGGGCGGCCCGGGCGGCGGAATAGCCGGCGAAGTGCTTGAGGGTGGCGATGACCCCGGCGCCCTGCAGGCCGCGGACGTACGCGGCGCCGAGCATCGAGACCAGGTACGGGTCCTCGCCCATGGTCTCCTCGACCCGGCCCCAGCGGTAGTCGCGCACGACGTCCAGCACCGGCGAGAGCCCCTGGTGCACGCCGACCGCGGCCATGTCGCGGCCGATCGCCGCCGCCATCCGCTCCACCAGGTCCGGGTCGAAGGTCGCGCCCCAGGCGATCGCGGCGGGGTAGACCGTCGCGCCGTAGGTGGTGAAGCCGGTCAGGCATTCCTCGTGCACCAGGGCCGGGATGCCCAGCCGGCTGTCGTCGAGCACGATGCGCTGCTGGCGGACCACCTCGGCCGCGCCCTCGGTCACGGTCAGCGGGCTGCCGCCGTAGACGCGGGTGAGGTGGCCGAGGCCGTGCCGGCTCGCTTCCTGCAACGGCACGGTGCCGGAGGCGGCGAAGACGTCCTGCATGGGCGCGACGTTGAGGTTCGCCTCAGGCTCGGCGTCCGCTTCCTCTCGATGGTCCATGTCGTTGTTGACCCACCGGCTGCCCAACTGTGCGACCTTCTCTTCGAGGGTCATGTGCGCCAGCAGTGCGCTGACCCGGTCAGCGACGCTGCGGGTCGGGTCGTGCCAGTCAGGTGTCGTCACGATGGTTCTCCTTACGAGCCGGACGGGTGCAGGCGCTCCGAAACTTTCGGACTGTCGCCGAGACCGGACCGCGACCTTACCGTGACCTTGGGCGGGGGTGGATCGGCCTCACAGCGCTGCATTGGGGTCCACTCTCGCTGGTAGAGCACGAGTCTTTCAAGGGCCTTGACACACCTATCGTGAAATCCTACGTTAACGAAATCTCTCGGTAACTTGCGGTTGTCGATCGAAAGTTCCAGACCTCGGAACCGGGTTCGGTGACCACCCCTCAGCACCTTCGACCGGCCGCACGCCAGCGGCTTTCGAGTACGGAGACCAGCGTGGAACGCAGTCCGATATCCCGTCGCACCTTCCTCAGCCTCACCGCCGCCGCCGGCGCCGGCGCGGCCCTGACCGCCTGCGGCAGTTCCGGCCCGGGTGGCGGTTCCAGTGGTGGTGGCGCCGCGAGCACGGCCAGCTACTGGTTCCTCACCGGCCAGCCCGGCGAGGGCATCCGGCAGGCCGCGGCCGAGCGGTTCAACAAGGCCAATCCGAACAACAAGCTCCAGTTCACCGCCTTCGAGAACGACGCCTACAAGCAGAAGATCAAGACGGCCATCGGCGCCGGCCAGGCGCCCACCCTGATCTGGGGCTGGGGCGGCGGCGGCCTGAAGAGCTACGTCGACGCCGGCCAGGTCGAGGATCTGACCGGCTGGTTCGGCGAGAACGCCGCGGTCAAGGACAAGTTGTTCCCGTCCTCTTTCGGCCCGGCCACGGTCGGCGGCAAGATCTATGCCATGCCGTGCGAGACCGTGCAGCCGATCGTCCTGTACTACAACAAGAAGGTCTTCGAGCAGGCCGGGGCGCAGCCGCCGCAGTCGTTCGAGGACATGATGGCGCTGGTGCCGAAGTTCAAGGGCAAGGGCATCGCGCCGTTCTCGCTGGCCGGCAAGGCCCGCTGGACCAACATGATGTGGCTGGAGTTCCTGCTCGACCGCATCGGCGGCGCGGCGGTCTTCCAAGCCGTCTTCGACGGCCAGAAGGACGCCTGGTCCGACCCGGCGGTGCTGGACATGCTCACCAAGATCCAGACGATGGTGAAGGACGGCGCGTTCGGCAAGGGCTTCTCCTCGGTCGACGCCGCCGACAACGCCGACCAGGCCCTGCTCTACACCGGTAAGGCCGCGATGATGCTGCACGGCGGCTGGACCTACGGCAGCATGAAGAACGACGGCGGCGATTTCGTCTCCGGCGGCAACCTCGGCTGGATGAACTTCCCGCCGGTCGCGGGCGGCAAGGGCGACCCCACCGACACGGTCGGCAACCCGGGGCAGTATCTCGCGATCTCGGCCAAGGCCACGGCCGAGCAGAAGGAGACCGCGAAGAAGTTCTTCACCAGCGGGGTGCTCGACGCGGACGAGACCAAGGCCTGGATCGACCAGGGTGGTTCGGTCCCGGTCGTCAAGGGCACCGAGAGCATCCTGGCCGCCTCGCCGGACGCCGCGTTCCTCAAGTTCGTCTACGACACCTCCGTCAACGCCAAGACCTTCGCCCAGTCCTGGGACCAGGCGCTGAGCCCGACCGCGGCCGAGGCGCTGCTGGACAACATCGCCAAGCTGTTCCAGAACCAGGTGTCGCCGCAGCAGTGGGTCACCAACATGAATCAGGTCATCGGCAAATGACGGTTCTTGCTCCGCCCCCGGACCGGGTGGCGAGAAGCTCCAACCCGACCGGCGGGCGGAGCAAGCCCGTGCTGTGGATGGTGTTGCCGGCGCTGGTGATGTTCACGGCGTTCGGCGTCATCCCGCTGGTGGGCGTGCTCGGCCTGAGCTTCACCCAGTGGGACGGCATCGATGATGCGATCAAGCCGGCCGGGCTGGACAGTTGGACGGCGGTGCTCACCGAGCCCGGATTGCTGCACGCGCTCTGGGTGACCTTCCTGGTGATGGCCCTCTCCTGGGTCTTCCAGACGCCGATGAGCCTGCTGATCGGCGTCTTCCTGGCCGCGCACAAGAGATACCGCGGATTCCTGGCCGTGCTCTACTTCATCCCGTTGCTGCTCAGTTCGGCGGCCATCGCCATCACCTTCAGCGCCCTGCTCAACCCGAACTTCGGGCTCGGCGCCGGGCTGGGCGTCGAGCTGCTCAACCAGGACTGGCTGGGCCAGGGCAACCTCGCCCTCGGCGTGCTCGTCTTCGTGGTGTCCTGGCAGTTCATCCCGTTCCACTCGCTGATCTACCAGGGCGGCATCCGGCAGATCCCGACGTCGATGTTCGAGGCGGCCGAGATCGACGGCGCTGGCAAGATCCGCACGTTCTTCAGCATCACCCTGCCCCAGCTCAAGTACACGATCATCACCTCGTCGACGCTGATGGTGGTGGGGTCGCTGACCTTCTTCGACCTGATCTTCGTCCTCACCGGCGGGGGACCGGGTGACTCCACCCGGGTACTGGCGCTGGAGATGTACCAGACCGGATTCAAGGCCAACCTGATGGGGCCCGCCAGCGTCATCGCGGTGATCCTGGTGCTCGTCGGGCTCGGCCTGGCGCTGCTGCTGCGCCGGCTCGGCGGGGGCAGCTCGTCCGACAGCCAACTGGAAGGTGCCTGATGGCCATCTCGACCCGGCCGGCACCGCCCAGATCCGGTGGACCGGCGCCGGCCGACCAGGGCGGCACGCGGCGCCGTTCGGCCCTGCTGCGGTGGAACTGGATAGGCGGCAGCTTCGGCTGGCTGTGGCTCGTGGTGGTGATGCTGCCGATCTACTGGATCGTCATCACCAGCTTCAAGACGCGGGCCAACTACTACGTCCAGAATCCGTTGGCCCCGCCGACCGAGCCGACGCTGGACAACTACCGCCAGGTCATCGAGGCGGACTTCACCCGGTACTTCGGCAACAGCCTGGTGGTCACGGCCGGGGCGACCCTCCCGGCGGTGCTGATCTCGTTCATGGCGGCGTACGCGATCGTCCGTGGCAGCGCCGGGAGCCGCTTCCTGCGCTCGGTCAACGGGTTGTTCCTGATGGGCCTGGCGATCCCGCTGCAGGCGGTGATCATCCCGATCTACCTGATCATCATCCGGCTGCATATGTACGACACCCTGATGGCGATCATCCTGCCGTCGATCGCCTTCGCCATTCCGTTGTCGGTGCTGGTGCTGGCCAACTTCATCCGGGACGTGCCGAAGGAGCTGTTCGAGTCGATGCGGCTCGACGGCGCCACCGAGTGGGGCACGCTGTGGCGGCTGGCCTTCCCGCTGACCCGCCCGGCGCTGGTCACCGTGACCATCTATCAGGGACTCGGCGTCTGGAACGGCTTCATCCTGCCGCTGATCCTCACCCAGAGCCCCGAGCAGCGCACCCTGCCGCTGGGGCTGTGGAGCTTCCAGGGCCAGTACGGCGTCAACGTGCCGGCCGTGCTCGCCTCGGTGGTGCTGACCACCCTGCCGATCCTGATCTGCTACGCCATCGGCCGGCGTCAGCTGCTCAGCGGCCTGACCGCGGGCTTCGGGAAGTGATCAGCTGCTCAGCGGCCTGAGCGTGGGTTGCGGGGAATGACCGGTGCGGTGCTGTGCCGCACCACGAGCTCGGTGGCGAGCTCGACCCGGGGGGCCTGCAGGGTCTCGCCGCGCGCCAGCCGCAGGACGGTGTGCGCGGCGAGCCCGCCCATCTCGGCCAGCGGCTGGCGCACGGTCGTCAACGGGGGTGCGGACCAGCGGGCCTCGGGCAGGTCGTCGAAGCCGGTCACGCTCAGGTCGGCGGGCACCCGCAGGCCGCGGCGGCGGGCGGCCTCGTAGACACCCAGCGCCATCTGGTCACTGGTGGCGAACACGGCGGTCGGCGGCTCGGCGAGATCGAGCAGCCGGCCGCCGGCGACGTACCCGGACTCGTGCTGGAAGTCGCCCTGCACGATCAGGCCCGCGTCGAGGCCGATCCCCGCCGCGGCCAGGGCGGCCCGGTAGCCGTCCAGCCGGGCGCGGCTGCAGGCCAGCCCGCGCGGGCCCGCGATCAGCCCGATCCGCCGGTGACCCAGGGCGATCAGGTGCTCGGTGGCGCTGAGCCCGCCCGCCCAGTTGGTCGCGCCGACGGTCGCCACGCCCACGCCCACGCCCGCGCCGGACGCGGGGTGGTTGGACGGCGGGTCGATGACGACCACCGGGATGTGCAGCCGGCGCAGCTGGGTGTGTATCGGCGCGGTCGGCTCGGCCAGCACGAAGACGACCCCGTCGCAGGTGCGCGAGCGCAGGTTGCGCAGCCACTGCCGGGTCGCCGTCTCGTCCTGGTGCACCGCCGAGACCACCGTGCCCGCCCCGGCGGCGTGCGCCACGTCGGCCACCCCACGGATGAGCTCGACCGCCCAGGGGCTGTCGAGGGCGTCGAAGACCACGTCGAGGATCTGCGCGCGGCCCGGCTGGCGGGAGTTGCGCCGCCGGTAGCCGCGGTCCCGCAGGAGCTGCTCGACCCGTTCCCGGGTCGCGGTGGAGACGTCCGCACGGCCGTTGAGCACGCGGGAGACGGTCGGCACGGAGACGCCGGCCAGGTCGGCGATGGCCGCGATGGTCACCCGGCGCTCGTGCGCGGTCAACGGCGTCCTCCTCGCTTTCAGGGCCGGTGCCGGGCGGGCCCGCCCCGGTGCGGGGCGGGCCCGGATCCGCACCGGTCAGCGGCCGGCGACGGCCAGCGTGTCGCGCAGTGCCGCGTACGCGGGTTTGGGTGTCAGGTTCTCGTCGAGCGGAGTCGCCGAGCCCTGGCCGTCGAAGACCCCGGGCACCCACGAGTAGCGGTCGGTGAAGCCCCACAACGTGTACGAGACGCACCGGTCGGCCAGCAGGCAGGCCTGCAGCAGCGCGGTGAAGCCCTGCGCCTGGGCCTGCACCTTGATCGGGTCGGTCGGCAGCGGCATCCGCACGTCGACCTCGGTGAAGGCGGTCTGCAGCCCCAGCTTCTCGAAGCGGCGCAGGTTGGTGAGCGTGTCGCCGGGCACGCCGTACTGGACCGCGAGGTGGCCCTGCACGCCGTACCCCTGCACCGGCACGCCGGCCGCCTTCAGCTGCTTGACCAGCGCGTAGTAGGCGTCGCTCTTGGCGTTGACGCCCTCGTTGTTGTAGTCGTTGAGGAACAGTTTGGCCTGCGGGTCGGCCTGGTGCGCCCAGCGGAAGGCGTCGGCGACGTAGCCGGGCCCGAGGTTGCGCAGCCAGATGGTGTCGCGCCAGGTCCCGTCGTCGTTGAAGACCTCGTTGACCACGTCCCAGTGCCAGACCCGGCCGCGGAAGTGCGAGACCTCGTCGATGATGTGCCTGCGCAGCACCGCGCGCAGCTGCTCGGGGGTGAACGCCTGCTCGTTCACCCAGGACGGGTTCTGGTTGTGCCAGACCAGCGTGTGCCCGCGCACCTTCTGCCGGTTGGCGCGGGCGAAGTCGACCAGGCGGTCGGCGGCGGCCCAGTCGTGCACGCCCTGCTGGGGCTCGGTGGATTCCCACTTCATCACGTTCTCCGCCGTCACGGTGGAGAACTCGCGGGCCACGGCGGCGCGGTAGGGGGCGTCGCCGGCCAGGGCGGCCATGTCGACGGCGGTGCCGATCCGCAGGCCGGCCCGGTCGCCGACGGTGCGCAGGCCGGTGGCGGTGGGTGCGGCGGCGGTGGCGGTGGCGGCTGAGGGGGCGGTGTCCGATGGGGCGGCGGCCGGCGGGGCCGCGGTGGCGGGGGTGCCGGCCAGGGTCATGGTCGCCAGCAGCACGACACCGGCGAGGGCGCGAACTCTCATCGCGGTATGTCCTTTCCGGCCTTCCGGGGACGGCCGAGAGTTCCGAGAAGTTCCGTTACGTGACCGGAACATATGCCGATCAGGATCGCCGGTCAACAGGAAACAACATGGACACACAAAGGCGAAGATCAATGACGTGAGCCCTTGATCTGGGGCGCAGCACCTTCTTGACGCGACTTCGACCGAGTTCTATGTTACGGACGTTCGGCTGTGCGGTTTCCGAAACTTTCGGAGGGTCTCCATGTCTCATCGTCCGAAGTGGTGGCGCCGGCTGGCGCTGCCGATGTCGGTGCTGCTGCTGTCCGGCGGCCTCGCCGGACCGGCCCGGGCCGGCGGGCCGACCGCGGCCGTGGTGGACACCGCGCGCGGTGACGGCGCCGTGGTCAGCTTCACCTTCGACGACGGGCCCAACCCGGCCGACACCCTCCGCCTGCTCGACGTGCTGCGCCGGCGGCACGTGCGCGCGGTGTTCTGCCTGGTGGGCGACCAGGTCCGCGCGCACCCCGAGGTGGTACGCCGGATCGCCGCCGGCGGCCACGTCCTGTGCAACCACTCGCTGCACCACGACGACCTGAGCGTCCTGACCCCGGAACAGATCCGCGGCGACCTGGCGCAGACCAGCGCGCTGATCCGGCAGGCCGTACCGCACGCGCGCATCCCGTACTTCCGGGCACCGTACGGCAGCTGGGGGCAGAGCCCGCAGGTGTCCGCGGAGCTCGGCATGCAGCCGCTGGGCTGGCGGCTGGCGATCAGCGACTGGGAGCCGCCCGGCACCGAGGTGCTCGTGCAGCGCCTGCGCGACGGCATCACCCCCGGCGCGGTCGTGCTCATGCACGACGGCGGCGGCGACCGCAGCCAGACGGTGGCCGCCGTCGACCGTGTCATCCCCGAACTGCGCGCCCAGGGCTGGCGCTTCACCCTGCCACGGCGCCGTGGCTGACCAAGGAGGACCTGTGTCCACCAGACGCGAACTGCTCGCCCTCGCCTCGGGTGCCGCCGTCGCCGCGACGCTGCCGGCCGCGCCCGCGCAGGCGGCCGGCCGGCCCGGTGCCGGCCCACGGTGGACCGGCACGTGGGCGGCCGCGCCCACCACCGTCCCGCCCGGACCGCCGGCGGTGCTGGAGAACCAGACGGTGCGGCACGTCGTGCACGTCAGCGCCGGCGGCGACCGGCTGCGGGTGCGGCTGACCAACGAGTTCGGCGAGCAGCCGCTGGTCATCGGCGAGGTGCGGGTCGCCCGCCGGGCCGGGACCGGGGCGAGCACCGCGACCCGGCCCGGCACCGACCGCCCGGTGACCTTCGGCGGGCGCACCGCGGTGACCATCCCGGCCGGCTCGCCCCTGGTCAGCGACCCGGTGCAGCTGCCGTTCCCGGCCGGCACGGAACTGACCGTCAGCCTCTACCTGCCCCGGCGCACCCCGGTGACCACGCTGGCCGCCTTCGCGTTCCAGGACAACGTGATCGCCGCCGGCAACGTCACCGCGGCCCGCACCGTCACGCCCACCGCCGTGGTCGCGCAGAACCTGTTCCTGTCCGGGGTCAGCGTCGCGTCGCCCGCCGGGGCCATCGTCACCCTCGGCGACTCCATCACCAACGGCGCGGTCTCGGTGGCGAACCTCAACCACCGGTGGCCCGACCTGCTCGCCCAGCGGCTGCGCGCCGCCGGTATCGACCGCGGCGTGGTCAACGTCGGCGTCTCCGGCAACCGGTTGCTGCACGACCCGAACCCGCCGGCCGGCAGCGGCGCCGAGGCGTACGCCGCGTACTTCGCGCAGAGCGCGCTGCGCCGCTTCGACCGCGACGTGACCGCCCAGCCCGGCGCGGAACACCTGATCGTGTTGCTCGGGGTCAACGACCTCGGCCATCCGGGCAGCACCGCCCCGGCGTCCGAGACCGTCTCCGCCGACGACCTGATCGCCGGGCACCGCCAGCTCATCGCGCGTGCGCACCAGGCCGGCCTGCGTGCCTACGGCGCCACCGTGCTGCCGTTCAAGGACGACACCCTGGGGTTCTACTCGGTGGAGAACGAGCGCAAGCGCGCGGCGCTGAACCGCTGGATCCGGACCGGCGACGAGTACGACGCGGTGGTCGACTTCGACGCCGCCGTCCGGGACCGCACCGATCCGCTGCGCCTGGCGTCGGCCTACGACAGCGGTGACCACCTGCACCCCAACGACGCCGGGATGGCCGCGCTCGCGGCGGCCGTACCCCTGCGCCTCTTCCGGTAGGGATGGCGTACCGATGAAGCTCTTGCTCGCTCTCGCGGCCCTGGCCGCGCCCTTGTTCGTCGCGATACCGGCGGCGGCCGCGCCGCACGTCGAGCACCGCGACTCCTACGTCTCCGACCGGCCGGGCCACGGCCGGTTCCCGCTCGTGGCGGCGGGCCGCGCCGCGCCGCTGGTGGTCAGCGCCGGCGACCACGCCGGGGTGATCCGGGTGGTCGACGACCTGAGCGCGGACATCGCCGCGGTCACCGGGGTGACGCCGGTCGTCGCCCACGACCGGGTGCCCGGCGGGCGCGACCCGGTGCTGGTCGGCACCATCGGCAAGAGCCCGCTGATCGACCGGCTGGTCGCCGCGGGCAAGCTCGACGTGCGCGGCATCGCCGGCGAGTGGGAGACCACCGTCGAGCAGATCGTGGAAAATCCGCTGCCGGGGGTCCGGCGGGCGTTCGTGATCGCGGGCAGCGACCAGCGCGGCAGCATCTACGGCGCCTACGACCTGTCCAAGCGTCTCGGCGTCTCGCCCTGGCGGTTCTTCGACGACGTCCCGGTCAGCCACCGGGACGCCGTCTACCTGCTGCCCGGGCGGCACACCCAGGGCACGCCCGCGGTGAAGTACCGCGGCTTCTTCATCAACGACGAGAACCCGGCCACCGGCACCTGGGCGCCCCGCTACTTCGGGCCCGGCAAGGCACCCGGCTTCCCGAACGGGCTCAACGCGGCCTACTACGCCAAGGTCTTCGAGACCATGCTGCGGCTGAAGGCCAACTACCTGTGGCCGGCCGTCTGGGGACGCGCCTTCGCCGAGGACGATCCGCAGAACCACGCCACCGCCTCGTTCTACGGCGTGGTGATGGGCACCTCGCACGAGGCGCCGATGATGCGCGGCATCGAGGAGTGGAACAGGCACCCCACCGGGACCGGCGAGTGGAGCTTCCGGCGCAACCCGGACGCGATCAAGGCGTACTGGCGGGACGGGGCCGAGCGGATGGCCCGCGAGAAGATCGAGGGCGTCGTCACCCTCGGCATGCGGGGCAACGGCGACGTCAGCCTGCCCGACGGCGACGGCATCGAGCTGATGAGCTCCATCATCGACACCCAGCGGCAGATCCTGCGGGAGGCCGGGCTGATCGGCGCGCCCCAGGTGCAGACCCTCTACAAGGAGGTCCAGCGCTACTGGGACCGCGGCTACCGGCCGCCGGACGACGTCACCGTGGTCTTCTGCGACGACAACTGGGGCAACATGCGCAAGCTGCCGGACGCCTCGCTGCCGGCCCGCGGCGGTGGCTACGGCATGTACTACCACTTCGACTACGTCGGCGGCGGGCGCAACTACAAGTGGGTCGACACGGTCAACCTCACCAACACCTGGGAGCAGCTGGATCTCGCGTACCGCTCGGGGGTCGACCGGCTCTGGATGGTCAACGTCGGTGACCTGAAGAACGAGGAACAGCCGACGCAGTTCTTCCTGGACTACGCCTGGAAGCCCATCCCGCTCAGCGGGCTGGGGGAGTGGGAACGGGGGTACGCCGCGCAGAACTTCGGCCAGGCGCTGGCGCCCGAGATCGCGGGTGTGCTCGGCGACTACGGCCACCTGCAGTCGCGCCGCAAGCCCGAGCTGCTCAACCGGCGCATCACCGTCAACCCCAGCACCGGCGTGATCAGCTACGACGACGAGGGGAACCCGTTCAGCCTCACCGACTACCGGGAGATGGACCGGGTCACCGCCGAGTGGCAGGCGCTGGCCGCCCGGGCCGAGAGGATCAAAACCAAACTGCCGGCGGCCTGGCAGGACGCCTACTTCCAGCTGGTCTATTACCAGGTCAAGGCCACCGCCAACCTGTACGCGCTGCGGCACGCCGAGTTCACCAACATCCGGTACGCCGGGCAGGGCCGCGCCGCCACCAACGCCCTGGCGGACCTCGCCGAGGCCCGGTTCGCCGAGGACCAGGCGCTGAACGCGCACTACAACACCGCGCTGGCCGGCGGGAAGTGGCGGGACTGGCAGCTCCAGCCCAAGATCGGGTACGGGAACGTGGCCCGGTACGGCCCGAACGCCCCGTGGCAGCAGCCGGAGAAGAACAACGTGGCGCTGCCCGACGAGATCTACCCCTACCTCAAGCGCGTCGAGGTGCCCGTGGCGGCCGAGATGGGCGTGGACCTCGACGGCGGCGACCCGGTCACGCTGCCCGCGTTCAGCCCCTACCAGGCCCAGCCGGCGCAGTACATCGAGGTTTACAACAAGGGCGCGACCCCGTTCCCGTACCGGATCACCCCGTCCGTGCCGTGGGTGCGCGTCACGCCCGCCGCCGGGCAGGTCGATCAGCAGGTCCGGGCCACCGTCCGGGTCGACTGGCGGCGCGCGCCGAAGGGCACCACCTCCGTGCCGATCACCGTGACCGGCGCGAACGGCGCCGAGGTGACCGTGCGGGCGCCGATCGACAACCCGGTGCTGCGCCCGCGCGGCTTCGTCGAGGCGAACGGCTACGTCGCGATGGAGGCCGACCACTACACCCGCAAGGTGGGTGACTGGCGGCTGCTGCCCGGCATCGGCAAGACCGGCAACGGGCTGACCCCGCTCGGCGGCGCCGGCGCGCGCCTGGAATACGCGATGACCCTCACCAGCACCGGCCCGGTCAAGGTGACCGCGGTGCTGTCGCCGCGCAACAACGTCCGCCCGACCGACGGCCTCAAGTACGCGGTGTCCCTGGACGACCAGCCGCCGCAGACGGTCAACATCACGACGGCCACCGGCGCCGACGACACGACCATGAACCGGCAGTGGGAACGCAACACCTCCGACAACGTCAACCGCACCACCACGACCCACGTCGTGGCGGCCGCGGGGGCGCACACCCTCAAGTTCTGGATGGTGGATCCGACCGTGATCGTGCAACGTCTTGAGATCGACACCGGCGGCGTGAAGTACAGCTATCTCGGCCCGCCGGAGAGCCGGCAGGTGAGCAGATGAAGCGCCGGTCGCTGCTCGGCCTGGGTGGGGCCGCGACGGTCTCCGTGGCCACCGCGCTGCGGGGCCGGTCCCGCCCCGGGCGGCACTGGCTGCACACCTGGGTCTCGATGCCGCAGCTCACCGAGCCGGGGAACCTGCCGCCGGCGCCGTTCACCGGGGTGAACTCGGTCCTGGTGGACACCACCCTGCGCCAGACGGTGCACGCGTCGATCGCCGGGCGCTCCGTACGGGTGCGGTTCTCCAACGCGTTCGGGGGTGCCGTACTGCCGATCACGGCCGTCTCGGTCGCCCGGCCCGCCGGGGGCCGGGCGGGCGCGGCCGCGATCGAGCCGGGCACGGCCCGGCCGGTCACGTTCTCCGGGCGGGCCTCGGTGTCCATCCCGGTGGGCGCGCAGGCGGTCTCCGATCCCATCGATCTCGACGTGCCCGCCCGCGGCGAACTCACCGTCACGGCCTACCTGGCCACCGGCCAGGCGAGCACCGCCGTGACCTCGCATCCCGGCTCCCGGACGACCTCGCACCTGCTGCGCGGCGACCACCACGACGCCCCGGACCTGCCCGGTGCGACGCCGGTGGACCACTGGTACTTCCTCAGCGGAGTCGAGGTGCTCGCGGTGGGCGGCAGCGCCGCGACCATCGTGCTCGGCGACTCGCTGACCGACGGCCGGGGCTCCACCACCAACGGCAACGACCGCTGGCCCGACCAGCTCTCCGCCCGGCTGCACGGCAGATACGCCCTGCTCAACCAGGCCGCCGGCGGCAACCGGGTGCTGCAGGACGGCCTCGGGCCGAGCGCCCTCGCCCGGCTGGACCGCGACGTGCTCGCGCTGGGCGGTGCCGCCACGCTGATCGTCTTCGAGGGCATCAACGACATTGGTACGGCGGCCGCGACGCCCGAGGCGCAGCAGCGGGTGGGCGACGATCTGCGGGCCGCCTACGACCAGATCATCACCCGGGCCCACGCCCGCGACCTGCGTGTGTACGGCGCCACCCTGACACCTCTTGGCGGCAACGGCGGCTACGACGACGCGGCCGGGCTCCGGGAGCAGACCCGCTCCGGGGTCAACGACTGGATCCGGGGCGGCGGCCGCTTCGACGGGTTCGCCGACTTCGACGCGGCGGTCCGCGACCCGGCCGACCGGCGCCGGCTGCTGCCGGCCTACGACACCGGTGATCATCTCCACCTCAACC
The DNA here is from genome assembly GCF_003947245.1 of Actinoplanes sp. ATCC 53533. Taxonomy (NCBI): domain Bacteria; kingdom Bacillati; phylum Actinomycetota; class Actinomycetes; order Micromonosporales; family Micromonosporaceae; genus Actinoplanes; species Actinoplanes sp. ATCC 53533. The sequence goes on from NZ_QHHV01000104.1 coordinate 109,380, forward strand.
CGGCCGGGTACCAGGCGCTGGCCGGGGCTGTTCCGGAACGGTGGTTGCGATGGCGAACATGACGAACGTGGCGGTGCTGCTGCCGCCGCCCGAGGCGCTGCCGGCCCGGCTGTCGACGTACCGTGAGGTCTTCGCCGGCCCGGTCTTCGACCTGGCCTTCGCCGCCGCCGGCACCTTCGACCTGCTCGCCGGGGCGGACATCCTCGCCATCGCCCCGCCGGTGCGGCGTGGTCCCGACACCATCACCGCCGACGAGGCCGCCGCCCTGCGCGAGGCGGTGCACCGCGGCTGCCGGATCCTGGCCGTCGGCGAGGCGGTCTTCACCGTCGCGGCCGCCGGGCTGCTCGACGGCCGGGCGGTGTCCACCTGTCCCGCGCACGCCGAGGAGCTGCGGCGCAGGTATCCGCGCGTCCGGCTGGCGCCCGGCGTGCGGTACGTCGACGACGACCCGATCTTCACGGCGGCGGCCGGACCGCCCGGCGTGGAGCTGTGTCTGCATCTGGTCCGCAAGTACCACGGCGCGGCCACCGCCGCCGGCATCGCCCGTTCCCTGCCGCGGCACCGCCCGCCGGGATAACAATCACTCCGGTCTATTCCCTCCGGGACTCGGCCGGTTCAAGATGGGAGCGCTCCCAAAGAATCCCCGTTCCCCCGATCCGATCCGGAAGGCGTTCACCATGTCCGACCGACCCGTCCCCCGTAGACCCCGGCTCCGCACCACGCTCACGCTGCTGGCGGCGAGCGTCGCCGCCGGCGGCCTGACCCTGTTCGTGGCACCCTCCGCCGACGCCGCCACCACCCTCGGCGCCTCGGCGGCCGCCAGCGGCCGCTACTTCGGCACCGCCGTCGCGGCGAACAAGCTGAGCGACAGCACCTACGTCGGCATCCTGAACCGGGAGTTCAACTCGGTCACGGCCGAGAACGAGATGAAGATCGACGCGACGGAGCCGCAGCAGAACCAGTTCACCTTCGGCAACGCGGACCGGATCGTCAACCATGCCATCGCCCAGGGCATGAAGGTCCGCGGGCACACCCTGGCCTGGCACTCGCAGCAGCCCGGCTGGATGCAGGGCATGGAGGGCACCGCGCTGCGCCAGGCCATGCTCAACCACGTCACCCGGGTCGCCACGAACTACCGCGGCAAGATCGACACCTGGGACGTGGTGAACGAGGCGTTCGCGGACAGCGGCGGCGGCCGGCGCGACTCCAACCTCCAGCGCACCGGCAACGACTGGATCGAGGCCGCGTTCCGGGCCGCGCGCGCCGCCGACCCGGGCGCCAAGCTGTGCTACAACGACTACAACATCGACAACTGGACCTGGGCCAAGACGCAGGCCGCCTACACCATGGTCCGCGACTTCAAGGCCCGCGGCGTGCCGATCGACTGCGTCGGCCTGCAGTCCCACTTCAACAGCGGCTCGCCGTATCCCAGCAACTACCGCACCACGCTGCAGAGCTTCGCGGCGCTCGGCGTGGACGTGCAGATCACCGAGCTGGACATCGAGGGCTCGGGACAGACCCAGGCCACCACGTACGGCAACGTGGTGAGGGACTGCCTGGCGGTGGCCCGGTGCAACGGCATCACCGTCTGGGGCATCCGCGACACCGACTCGTGGCGGGCCAGCGGCACCCCGCTGTTGTTCGACGGCAACGGCAACAAGAAGGCCGCCTACACGAGCACCCTGGACGCGCTCAACGCCGGTGGCACCAACCCCACCACGCCGCCGCCGACCTCCCCGACCGTTTCGCCGACGCCATCGCCGACCGGCACCACGCCGCCGCCGTCCGGCGCGGGCTGCACGGCCACCTACACGGTGAACGCGTGGACCGGCGGCTTCACCGCCTCGGTCAAGGTCACCGCCGGTGGCAGCGGGGTCAACGGCTGGGCGGTCACGCTGACGCTGCCCGCCGGCGCGGCGGTCACCAACGCCTGGAACGCGCAGAACAGCGGCACCACCGGCGCCGTGCGCTTCGCCAACGTGTCCTACAACGGCCAGATCGCCGCCGGCTCCAGCACCGAGTTCGGCTTCCAGGGCACCGGCAGCGGGCCGACGGCCAGCCCGACCTGCGCCACGTCCTGACCCCCGGCCCGCGCCGCTGCCGTTCCCCATTTCCCGGCGTGGCGCGGGCCTATTTTCCGGCGTGGCGCTGGCCCTGTTCTCCGGCGTGGCCTGGCCTCCGGCGTGGCGCGGACCCACCCTCCGCGCCACGCCGGATTCCTGCTGTTACCTCGTTCCGGGTCGGCTGACCGGGCACGCCGCCGCGCGGCTCACGACGCGCCGGTGCGGGTCGCGATCGCCTGCAGGAAGATCTGGTTGATCTTGGCCGGGTCCTCCGCGATGAAGACGCCGCTGGCCGAGCCGCTGGCGTCCGAGATCGCCTTGAGCTCGTTGCGGTCGACCTCGGGGCCGATACCGATGATCACCACGCGGACCGGCTTGTCGGCGTTGCGCGCCTTCTTCAGGGCGGCCACGAGATCGTTCAGTTCGAGGCCACCGTCGTTCTCGTTCACCCCGTCGGTGAAGAGGATGACCGAATTGACCCGGCCCGCCTGCCACCCGTCCTGCACGTTCTTGTACGCCGCCAGCGCGGTGTCGTACAGCCCGGTGTCGCCGTTCTTCTTCGGCTTCATCTCGTTCAGGGTGTCGTTGAGCTTGGTGCGCCCCGAGGACAGCGGGGTGATCGGCACCTTGGGCTGCCACGCCTGTTTGCCGACCAGATCCGTGGCGAAGAACCAGACGCCGATGGCCCACCGGTCGTCGAACAGCTGCAGCCCTTGCGCGGCGGCCCGCTTGGTGACCTCGGCACGGGTCAGGTTGCCCGCAGTGGGCACCGGCTTCAGCATCGAACCGGAGATGTCGAAGACGGCCAGCACCCGGCCCGGCTGGGTGATGGCGGCCCAGCTGCCCAGCAGCTGCGTGATGGCGGTGGCGGCCTGGGTCGCGGCGGCGGCGGTGCCCGGGCTGGCGCCGGCGGGCGCCGAGGCGGCCACCGCGGGTGCGCCGGTGGGCGGGGTGAAGCCGGCCCCCGTCTTGCCGCCGGGTCCCCGCAGGCCGACGGTCGCCAGCGCGTTCAGGAAGGTGGTGCCGCGCAGCGCCTGGTGCAGGGCGGCGGCGGCCGCGGCCTTCTGCGCGTCGACCTCGGGCATGACCGCGAACGGATAGTTCAGCGCCGCCGGCGCCGGATCGAGATAGAGCGCGGCAAGCGGGATCGGCGGCTTGTTGCTGTTGTACGCCAGCACGTCCTCCTCGGACAGCGGCGCGGCGCTCAGCCCGGTGGTGACCTCCTCGGCCGTCCGCGGGAACTTCTCCAGCAGGTCCTGGCGGATGCTCGAGGTGTTCGCCGCCAGCCCGCGCAGCGCGCGCACCTTCTTCTGGGTGCCCGCCTCATCGCTGCCGGCGGCCCCGCCCAGGGCGAGCAGGCCGGTGAGCCCGGCGGCGTCCCGGATCGGGTCGACGATGCCGGGCCGCAGGCTGTTGCCCCCGGTCAGCTGGGCGAGCAGGTCCTGCCACTTGAGCTTCCTGGCCGGCCAGCCCAGCTGCTGCGCCACCGGCGCCGGCATGGCCAGCACCACGGGACTCTCGGCGACCGGGGTGTTGTCGGTCGGGACGAAGCCCGGTGCCTCGCCGCCGACCCGCAGCAGCCAGGTCGAGGAGTCCGGGATCCAGACGTCCGGCACGGTCGGCTTGCCCGGCGCCGCCTTCAGGCCGGAGAGGCCGACACCGTGCTTGGCAGCGATGGTCGCGGCGGCGACGGCGGGGTCGACGGCGGTCACGCCGACCTTGACGCAGACGCCGTCGACCTGCGCATCCTTACCCCGCGTCCACTCGTCGGCGGCGGCCTGGACCGCGCCGGCTATCTCGGTCGCGGCGGCGACGTCGAGCTTCACCTGCCCGGCACAGTCGTCGGCGGAGAGGCGCTGGTAGCCCAGCCAGGATCCGGCACCGATGACGACGAGCGAGGCCGTGGCCGCGCTCACAACGATGCCGGTGATACTCAATGTTCTTCGATGGCGTCCGGGCACGCGGTCCATCGTCCGCAAGTGAAGATCTGAACGCCATGGACGTTCGGACTGAATTCTCACATCAACTGCAAATTGAGGCCCGTATCACTCTCGATCGACCGCATTGCGTGTGCTTGTGCCGACAATGAGTGAGGTCGGTGCGCGGGCCGGGCGCGCCCGGCGGCCCCGGCCCTGCCGAGACATTTTTGTCGCACCTCTGCGGTATCAAGTACATCGTCTCCCGCACACAGGAAGCGAGCACCGCATGTCGAGCACGGGACCGTCCGCCGGCCTGATCACCGCCGGCCACGAGGTGGCACCGGTCGTCGACGCCGCACACGCCGCCGCGTTCGGCAGCCGCGAGGAATACCGCGCGGCGATCGAGCGGATGCGCGCGGCCGCCACCGCCTACTACGCCGGCGGCGACCTCGACATGGACGACGCCACCTACGACGCCCTGCTGGCCCGCACCGCGGCGACCGAGCAGGTGGAGCCGGGCTGGGCCGAGAGCGACTCGCCCACCGTGACGGTCGGCGCCGGGGTCGCCGCCGGCGACGTGGAGCACAGCACCCCGATGCTCAGCCTCGACAACGTCTTCGACGCCGACGAGCTGCGCGGTTGGGCGGCCCGGCTGGAGCGGGTCCTCGGCGGCCCCGCGCTCGGCTACACGGTCGAGCCCAAGATCGACGGCATGGCCATCGCGGCCCGCTATGTGGAGGGCCGGCTGCGCCAGATCGCCACCCGCGGCGACGGCCGCGCCGGCGAGGACGTCACCAGCCAGGCCCGGCTCGTCGCCGGGCTCCCCGCCGAGCTGCGGCGGCCGGCGACCGTCGAGGTGCGCGGCGAGGTCTTCATGACCGACGCCGACTTCGCCCGCGCCAACGAGCTGCGCACGGCACACGGCGGCCAGGCCTTCGCCAACCCGCGCAGCGCCGCCGCCGGCACGCTGCGCGCCCAGGACCGTGCCTACGACGCGCCGCTGTCGTTCCTGGCCTATGCGGTGCACGACCTGCCCGGCGGCGAGGGCCTGACCCACGGCGCCGCGATGGCCGCGATCGCCGAGCTGGGCGTGGCCACCACGGCCGGTTCCCCCGCCGGCATGCCCCGCTGCGCGACCGTCGACGAGCTGTCGGCGGCCATCGCCGCTATGGGCGCGGCCCGCGGCACGCTGGGCTTCGACATCGACGGCGCGGTGGTCAAGGCCGACGACCCGGGCGACCGCGACCGGGCCGGCTCGTCGAGCCGGGCGCCCCGCTGGGCGATCGCGTTCAAATTCCCGGCCGACACCCGCACCAGCCGGCTCGCCGCGATCGAGGTGCAGGTCGGCCGCACCGGCGTGATCACCCCGGTCGCGGTGCTGGAGCCGGTCCAGGTCGGCGGGGTGGTGGTCACCTCGGCGACCCTGCACAACTTCGGCGACCTGGTCCGCCGCGACGTCCGCGTCGGCGACACCGTGTTCGTGCGCCGCGCGGGCGAGGTGATCCCGGAGATCACCGGCGCCAAGCTGGACGAGCGGCCCGCGGACGCCGAGCCGTTCACCCCGCCGGAGGTCTGCCCCCGCTGCGGCGGCGAGATCGACCGCTCGCAGAAACGCTGGCGCTGCACCCAGGGCCGGGCCTGCGGCGCCGGCGAGTCCTTGGCATACTTCGCGGCCCGCGACTCGATGGACATCGAGGGCCTCGGCGACAAGGTCATCGCCGGGGTGGTGGCCGCGGGCCTGGTCACCGACCCCGCCGATCTCTACGACCTGACCCCGGAGGCCCTCGCCGAGCTGGAGCGGTTCGGCCCCACCTCGGCCACCAAGCTGGTCGCGGCCATCCAGGCCTCCAAGGCCCAGCCGCTGTCCCGGGTCCTCACCGGCCTCGGCGTCCGGATGACCGGCCGGTCCATGTCCCGCCGCCTGGCCCGCCACTTCGGCACGATGGCGGCGCTGCGCGCGGCGACGGTGGAGCACCTGCAGGAGGTGGAGGCGGTCGGCCCGGAACGAGCGGCCACGATCGCCGCGGAGCTGATCGACCTGAGCCCGGTCATCGACAAGCTGATCGCCCGGGGCGTGACGATGACCGAGCCCGGCGTCCCCGGCCGCGACGCGACCCCATCCGCCGAGGCCGGCCCCGGCTCCGCCGCCGAGGCCGGCCCCGGCTCCGGGTCCGCCGCCGACGCCGTCCCGCTGCCCCTGCGGCGTGCGGACGGCAAGCCGATGACCGTGGTCGTCACCGGCTCGGTCCCCGGCCTGACCCGCAACGAGGGCAACGAGGCCGTGGAACACCTGGGCGGCAAGTCCTCCGGCTCGGTCTCGGCCCGCACAGACCTGGTCGTGGTCGGCGCGGGCGCCGGCTCGAAGGCGGCGAAGGCCGAGGAGCTGGGGGTGCGCATCATGCCGTCGGCACGCCTCGCGGACCTGCTCGCCGCCCACAACGCCGGCGAGGTCCCCGCCCTCCAGGACTTCCTGGACTGAGCGGATTCCGGGCCGCATCGGCCCACGCCAACCGCCGGCACCCTCGGCTACGATCGGGACGGTTGCGTTTGCGCTCCCGACCCGGCCAGGGTCGACGCGACCCGTCCGGCCGAGCGCCTCACGACATGAGGTGATCGGACCGATGGCATCGTTTCTCGGCATAGCGGCGGCGACCTGGGGCGTGGTGATGGCTGTCGCGCCGCTCCTGCAAGTCCGACGGATGGTCATCCGCCGATCATCCGACGACCTGTCGCTGGGATACTTCGCCGTCCTGCTGCCCGGGTTCGCATTGTGGATGGGCTACGGCTGGGCCGGTGCCGACTGGCCGCTGGTCGTGCCCAACGCCCTCGCCCTGGCCGTCGGCATCGCCACCGTGATCGTGGGACGCCTCCTGCGCAGCCACAACCGTCCGCCCCAGCAAGACGGAGGCGACAGCCGGCGCCGCGAGGGTGCCTGAAACACCTCGAGCCGTTGGTGCGGCGAGCCCTACCGCGCCGCCGCTGCTGCCGCTGCTGCCGCCGCTGCTGCTGCTGCTGCCGCTGCTGCCGCCGCTGCCGAGCGACTACGCGGCTGCAAGATCCTCGCCGGGTCGCCGACCCAGAATCGACGTTGTTGCGCGCGGGTGCGGATGACGCCCGAAGGTATCAAGATTGCGACCGCCGGCCGCGATATGCGCAGTTTTGTGTAGTTCAGTTCCGGGATATGGGACCGGATGTTCAGGAGGCGGACACCGTGCCCGGCATGCGGGACCGGGACTCATCAGCTGGACGTGGTGCCCGCATGGTGGACCGTCGAGGGCCGTGACCGGGCCATCGTCGCGGGAAGCGGATTCGGCGAGTGGCTTGGCCGTGGGTCCGTCGCGGGGATGGGATGTCGACCGAACACACCGGACGCTCACCAAAAGGGTTCAGGAGGCCGCGGGTTACCAAGTCTGTGACGCGGCGCGCGACCGGCGGAGTGCTGGGGTCGAAACAGATGAAGGCGATTTGATCGGACCACGCGTCACGCGGGTGACATCAGTTCGTAGAGGTTGCGGGCATCGTCGACGAAGTACAGACCGCGGGCGCACAACGGGTGGTCGGTGCGCCCGTTGCCGGGTTCGTCGGGTCTGCTGCCGTACGGCACGCCTTCGGTGCGCAGCCGGGCCAGGATCTGGTCGAAGGTCACCGGGTCCACATCGAACGCCAGGTGCAGCCCGACCGGGCCGTCGACGGTCAGGAAGTCCAGCGTGAGCTGTTCGTTGACGCGTACCGGGGCGAAATGGCGGTCCTTGCCGGCGTAGGTCAGTCCCATGACGCCGGCGAAGAACGCAGCGGCCCGTTCGCTGTCGACGGCGGGCACGATGGTGTGGTTCAGGGTGATGGTCATGCCCTGCCTCCTGACGGTGCCCACGCCGGGCGGGCCGGGATCCAGGTCAAGCCCGGGATCAAGACGCCGGCGACGGCGGGGTGCGGCACGCTGAGCGCGATCCGGGTCGCGACTTTCATGCCGGGAGCAAGCAGAGGCGCGAAGGACGGCACGAGGAGGGTGCCGGCGGTGATCGTCCAGATGCGCCGGGAGAAGCGCGGTAGCAGCCGCTCAAGCAGGGCGAACGATCCCCAGCCAGCCAGGGTCGAGGCGACCACCACGACCGGGGCGAGCCCGATCTCCAGCGTCTCCCGGCCCGGCGGCCCACCGGTAACGATGAACCGGTGACCGAGCAGCGGCCCGACCCCCACCCAGCTGACGACGGCAAGCCCGACGGCGCTGATCACGGCGCCGGCCCGACGGACCCGGTTCACTCAGCACCCGCCGCGGCGTCGATCACGCCGTGCAGGAACACGTCGACCAGGGTCTCTATCGACGTCTCCACTCCACCGGGCACTCCACGGCCGCCGAAAAGCATGCCGAGGAAGACGGCGGCGAGTTGCTCCGCGGGAAGTCGCAGCGACGCCCGGTCCGGCTCCAGCAGCCGAACCACCGCGAGATAGGTGCGCTCAGTGGCCGCTTCCCGGTCCCCGGTTGCTGCTTGCCGAGCTCTGGTTGCCGCTTGCTGGTCTCCGGACGCCGGTCCTCGATCCGCAGTGGCCGCTTGCCGGTCCCTGGTTGCCGCGTCGCGGTTGCCGGTTGCCGGTTCTCGATCCCCGGCTGCTGCTTCCCGGTCCCGGGTCGCGTCGCGATCGCCCGGCGTGCCGGGCTCACCTCGGTGGCGGGTGCCCTGCACGGCGCCGATCACCGCGCCCATCCGGTGCAGATAGGCGTGCAGGGTCGCCGCCGCTTCGGTGAGCCGCGCGGACAAGGGCTGATCCAGTGGCACGGCGTCGAGCTCGGCCAGGACGTGGTCGTTGCGCAGGGCAGCGGCCACGCACGCGTTCAGCAACTCGTCCTTGTCGGCAAAGGCACGAAAGACCGTCGCCTCCCCGATCCCCGCCGCCCTCGCGATCTGCAGGGTCGTCACGGCCGAGCCGTGCTCCATCAGCAGCGGCAGCGCCGCAGCCACGATCATCTCCCGTCGGTCCGCTGTGCTCATTCCCGGCGCTCTGCGCCGGCCGGGTGTCTCGGTCATGCCGGAAACGCTACGGAGTGAGTACTCACTCCGTCAAGGTAGGAGTGAGTACTCACTCCGGCCGGTCGGGCGACGTCTGCCGGAGCGGGCCGGAGCAGGGCCGGAGCAGGGCAGTGCGGGCCGGGGTGGGGTGGTGCGGTGCGGGCGGTGCGGGGGCGGCAGAGCGGGGCAGTGCGGGGCGGCAGGGCGGGGCGGCAGAGCGGGGCAGTCCGGGGAGGCAGAGCGGGGAAGTGCAGGGCTGGGAAGTGCAGGGCTGGGTGGCCAGGTGAGGGGGTGCGGTTCCTCGCAGCCGCAGGTGCCGCGGGGGCTCCGCTGTGGCCTGGCAAGGAGTTCTTCGAGCTGCGGCGCATCGTCGGCATGTTTGTCACGATCGCTCGGTGGCGGTTTGGATGGCCCCTTGAAAGAATTGCGCGGAAACGGAGAATGAACGCCGGGGAAAGGCGATATCAGATCCTCTGGCAATTGCGGATGTGCATTACCGTGGCGTCGTGTCCGCAGTTGCAGAGGCGTTGAGAAAGATGTTCCATCCGGCGACCCCCGTACGTCTGCGTCTCTGGTCCGGCCTGGTGATCTGCACCGCCGTGGCGCTGCTTGCCGCGACCGGATCGCTTTTGTCCCGGGTTCAGGATCAGGTTCGGATCATCGGTGGGCAGGCCGTGCCGCAGGCGGCCACGGCCGCGGATCTGTATTTTGTCCTCAGTGATCTGGACGCTCAGGTTACCCGGATGGTGCTGGTCGGCGATTCGGCGGAATTGTCCGGCAGTCAGCTTGACGCACTTGGCACCTATCAGCAGCGCAGTCGGCAGGCCGACGAGGATCTGCAGCGGTCGCTGACCACCGCGACCGGGGCGGCCGACCGCGCGATCGTGCTGGACCTGATGCATCATCTCGCGGTCTACCGCCGGTGGGTGTGGCAGGCGAGGACCGCGCAGTCGCAGGCGCCGCCGCAGCCTCCGGGCCGGTTGCCGCCGGACGCGCTGGGCTACTACACCCAGGCGACCAACGTGCTGCACCTCGAGCTGCTGCCGGGCGCCGAGCGGTTGCGCGCTGCGGGTGAGTCGCGCCTCGACCGGGCGTACGCCGACAAGCGCAGCACCGAGGTGGTCGCGATCGGGTTGGCCGTGCTGCTCGGCGGGGCCCTGGTCGTGCTGCTCGTGATCCTGCAGGTCTGGCTGGCCCGGCGGTTCCGCCGGATGTTCAGCCCGGCGCTGGCGCTGGCCACCGTGCTCACCCTGGGCCTGACGGCGGGCGTGTGCCTGGTCCTCGTCACGCAGGGGCAGCGACTCGGAGCCGCGCGGGACGACAGCCTGACGCCGTTCCTGGCGCTGTCGCAGGCCCGGGCGCTCAGTTACGACGCCGCGGCGGACACCAGCCGCTATCTGCTCAGCGGCAACCTGGATCTCTACCAGCGGGACTTCACCGGGAAGTCCGGCAGGCTCAGCGCCGTCGCCGCCGAGCTGGATTCCGGCGGCCAGATGCTCGATCGCTGGCAGGGCTACCAGCGTGACCATCAGCGCGTCGTGGCGCTGGCCGCCGCCGGGCGTACCGGGGCGGCGGTCTACGCCATCACCGGCATCCGCCGGGGCGACGCGGCCTTCGATTTCTCCTACTACGACGCCGCGGCCGGCGCGGCGGCCGAGGCCCGCAAGGCCGGCTTCGACGCGGCCCTGCGCGACGGCGAGCGGCTGCTGACCGGCTGGCCGCTCGTCCCGCTGCCGGTCCTCGGTGCCGTGATCCTGCTGGTCCTGCTCGGCGTGCGTAAGCGTCTGGCGGAATACCGATGAGGGCGCGACTGGCCTTGGTCCTGGCGCTGGCGCTGGGTGCGGCGGCGTGCGCGCCGGTGTCCGCGCCGACGGAGGCCGCCGGGGCGATCTTGTGTGCGGCCGGCTCGCTGCGGGGCCAGGGCTCGTCGGCGCAGACCACCGCGGTCAACGCCTGGATCCGGAACTACCAGGTCGCCTGCCCGGACGCCACGATCGCGTACGAGAGCACCGGCTCGGGCGCCGGCGTGCGGGCGTTCCTCGCCGGCACCGGCGCCTTCGCGGGCACCGATTCGGCGCTGACCGCGCAGCAGCAGGCGGCGGCCGATGCCCGGTGCGCGCGCGGCCCGGCCGTGCACCTGCCCATGGTGATCGGTCCGATCGCGCTGGCCTACAACGTCGCCGGGGCCGGCGACCTGCGGCTCGCCCCGGCCACCGCGGCCAAGATCTTCGCCGGGGCCGTGACCAGGTGGGACGACCCGGTGATCGCCGCGGACAACCCGGGTGTGGTCCTGCCGTCGACCGCGATCCGCACGGTGCACCGCGAGGACAGCTCGGGCACCACCGCGAACTTCACCGCGTTCCTGGCGGCGACCGCGGGCGCCGACTGGCGGCTCGGCGGCCAGAGCACGTGGCCCGCGGCCGGCGGCAGCGCGCAGCGCGGCAGCAACGGCGTCGCGTCCACGATCGCCCGGACCGACGGCGCGATCGGCTACCTCGAGGCGTCGTACGCGCGGTTCCACGACCTGGCGGTGGCCCGGATCCGCAACGGCGCGGGCGAGTTCGTCGCGCTGACCGACGCGGCGGCCGGCCGCACCATCGCCGCCGCCGGCCTCACCGACACCGGCGGTGACCTCCGGCTCGACGTCGACTACCGAAGCCGCGCCGGCGGTGCGTACCCGATCGTCCTGGTGACCTACGAGGTCGTCTGCCGGACCGGGGCCTCGCCGCTGCTGAAGAGCTTTCTGACCTACACCGCGAGCACCGAGGGCCAGGCCGCCGCAGCCCGGCTGGGCTACGCCCCGCTGCCGGAACAACTCCGCGGCAAGGTCGCCGCCGCAGTAGCCGGACTGACCTGAGAGGCCGGGCCGGGCTGAGCGGCGGGTTAAAGGCTGGGCGACGGGCCGGGCTGAGCGACAGGTCAAGCTGCGGCGGTGGGTCGGGCTGGGGCGGTGGGCCGAGCTGAGCTGGCCGCTCAACCCGGGCGGATCTCGCCCGGAGTGCGGCCGAACGCGCGCCGGAAAGCGCGGTGGAAGCCGGCCACGTTGCCGAAGCCGGCGTCGGCGGCGACGTCGATGACCCGCAGGTGGGCCAGCGCCGGGTCGGCCAGGGCGCGGCGGGCGCGTTCGAGCCGGAACCGCCGCACCGTGCCGGCATAGCTGTGCCCGCTCCCCGCGAACAACCCGTGCACCGTGCGCACCGAGACACCGAGCCGCCGCGCGGTCGTGGCGGGGGAGAGGTCCTCGTCGGCCAGGTGTTCCTCGATGTCCGCGACGGCCGCGTCCCGGGACCGCGCGGACCCGGCGCGGCCCCGTGCCGCCGGGTCCGCGGGTTCCAGGGCCACCGCGAGCAGGCCGGCCGCGTGGGCGGCCAGCCGGGCGGCCACATCCGGGCCAAAGGGGGTACGGATGACCGCGGTGAGCGCATGCCGCACCGCGGCACCGACCCCCACCCCGGTGTCGACGCGGACGGCGGTTCGCACCGGTCCACTTGCCTGGGTCGCCAGCAGCGTGCCCGGAACGAACAGCGACAGCTGCCGGAAGTCGGAGCGGAAGTCCATGGTGAACGGTTCGCCGGTGTCCACCACCGCGAGATCCCCGGGCTCCAGCACGGTCTCGCGCCCGTGCTGTGCCAGCAGGCTGGACCCGCGGACCTGCAGATTGGCGTAGAAGCCCGGCCGGGGCGCCCGCTCGATGTCGCGCCCGGTCCGGCGCACCCGCTGCCGCTGCGAGTCGATCCGGGCCAGGTCGAGCCGGCCCAGCGGCCACTGGGTGACCCGCCCGGTGAAGCCGTCGCGCAGGTCGGATTCCGGGCTCAGCGCCAGGAAGGCCTCGCAGATCAGCTCGCGCCAGTGGGCGAACTGGCCGGCCGCCGCGGTGGCCGACGTGGACCAGGTCTGTGGCACGGCCGCTCCTGTCCCGTTTCCGACGTCTGCGTGGTATGCAACACCGGCTGCGCGCAGCGCGACACCGTCGCGACCAGGATCCGACACCGTGGCCGGATGACATTGCACACCCGTTTCACCGACGCCTTCGGGCTGTCGACGCCGATCGCCCAGGCCGGCATGGCCTTCGTCGGGATGACCCCGGATCTGGCCGTGGCGGTCAGCAATGCCGGGGCCCTGGGTTCACTCGGCGTCGGGTTGATGCCCGCGCCGGCGATCACCGCCACCATCGCCGCCATCCGGGCCGGGACCGACGGCCCGTTCCACGTCAATTTCATCACCAGGTTCGCCGGGCCCGGGCAGATCGACGCCGTCTGCGCGGCCCGGCCGGCGGGCGTGTCGTTCCACTGGGGGCACCCCCGCCGGACGTGGATCGACCGGCTGCACACCGCCGGGGTGCGCGTCCTCGAACAGGTCGGCTCGGTGGACGGCGCGAAGCAGGCGGTCGACGACGGCGTGGACGTGATCGTGGCACAGGGGAGCGAGGCCGGCGGCCACAACTTCGCCACCCTGCCGACCTTCGCCCTGGTGCCGCTGGTCGCGGACGCGGTAGCCCCGGCGCTGGTGCTGGCCGCCGGCGGGATCGCGGACGGGCGAGGGCTGGCGGCGGCGCTGATGCTGGGCGCGGACGGCGTCTGGGTCGGCACCCGGCTGGTGGCCACGCACGAGTCGGCGGCTCACGAGGAGTACAAGGCGCGGGTGGTCGCGGCGGACGCCACCCAGACGGCGCGCACCGCGGTGTTCGGCGCCGAGCTACCGGACTTCAACCCGATGCGGGTGCTGAGCAACCGGGTGGTCCGCGAATGGCGGGACCGGGTGGACGAGATCCCGGCGGACACCTCCGGGCTTCCCGTCATCGGGCACACCGAGCTGGGTGGGGTGCCGACGGAGCTGCGCAAGTTCTCCAGCCTCGTACCCATGAGCGGCCTGACCACCGGTGACCTGGAGGAGATGGCGCTGCCGGCGGGGCAGGGCATCGGCCTGGTCGACGCGGTCGAGCCGGCCGGCAGCGTCATCGCGGCCATGACCCGGCAGGCCCGGGAACTGCTCGGCCGGCGCCGGCCGGCACCGGCCTGATCCCTCAGCCCGGGAGCCGGCCGGCGCCCGCCTGACCCCCTCAGCCCGGGAGCAGGGCACGGGCGCGCCGCACGACGGTCTCCTCCCGCAGCGCCAGGGAGCTCACCCAGGCCTCGGCGAAGTGCAGCAGGCCGCGCGCCCCGGCCTGCTCGAAGACGCCGCGCAACAGCGCCGTGCGTTCCGCCGGTGGCAGGTGCGTCCGCTCGGCCGGCTCGCGCACCCGGTCCACCAGGTGCTCGACGGCCAGGAAGAGGAACGG